>CAKTER010000013.1 GCA_934552695.1 uncultured Eubacteriales bacterium | reverse complement strand
TCAGGTAGCGGAACACGCCGTCAATGCCGCTGTCGTCCCATTCCGAGTCCACCTCGGGGGGGCCCACAAACAGCTCGTACATCCGCAGGGAGTCGCAGCCATACCGGGCCACCAAATCGTCGGGGGAGACCACATTCCCCTTCGACTTGCTCATCTTCGACCCGTTTTTGTTAATCATGCCCTGGTTAAACAGCCGCAGGAACGGCTCCTCAAAATCCACCACGCCAATGTCGTACAAAAACTTGGTGTAGAACCGGGAATAGAGCAAATGCAGCACGGCGTGTTCAATGCCGCCCACATACATATCCACGGGAGCCCACTTTTTCAGGGCCGCCTTGCTGGCCAGCTCCTTGTCGTTGTGGGGATCGGTATACCGCAGGTAATACCAGGACGACCCGGCCCACTGGGGCATGGTATTGGTTTCCCGCTGGGCAGGCCCGCCGCACTTGGGGCAGGTGGTGTTCACCCAGTCGGTCATGGCCGCCAAGGGGCTTTCGCCGGTCTCGGTAGGCTGGTACGATTCTACCTCGGGCAGCTCTACCGGCAGCTGGTCGTCGGGGACGACCACCGCACCGCAATGAGGGCAATGCACAATGGGAATGGGCTCGCCCCAGTACCGCTGGCGGGAGAACACCCAGTCCCGCAGCTTGTAGTTCACGGTCTTTTTGCCCAGGCCCTTGGCCTCCAGCTCGTGAGGGGCCGCCTGCTTCAGCTCGGAGGACTTCCGGCCGTTCCAATCGCCGGAGTTAATCACAATGCCGTCGCCTACATAGGCTTCGGTCAGCTCCTGCTCCTCCCCGGTCTCGCTGATGACCTGCACAATGGGCAGGCCGAACTTTTTGGCAAAGTCAAAGTCCCGCTCGTCGTGGGCCGGCACGCACATGATGGCGCCGGTGCCATAATCCGCCAACACATAGTCCGAAACCCAAATGGGCACGGGCTTGCCGGTCAGGGGGTTCATGCCATAGCTGCCGGTAAACACGCCGGTCTTTTCCTTATCGGTCATCCGGTCCACCGAGGACTTGGTGGAGGCCAGATAGCAATACTTCTCCACGGCCTCCTTCTGCTCAGGGGTGGCCAGCTTTTCAATCAGCTTATGCTCGGGCGAAAGCACCATAAACGTGGCCCCGTACAGGGTATCGGGCCGGGTGGTGAACACGGTGATGGCCTCGTCCAGCCCCTCCACCGCAAAGTCCACCTGGGCGCCGTAGCTCTTCCCAATCCAGTCGGTCTGCATCTTTTTCACTTTTTCGGGCCAGTCCAGCTGCTCCAAATCGCTGAGCAGCCGGTCGGCATAGGCCGTAATCCGAAGCATCCACTGCCGCAGGTTCTTTTTGGTCACCGTAGACCCGCAGCGCTCGCATACGCCGCCGGTAGCCTCCTCGTTGGCCAGCACGCACTTGCAGCTGGGGCACCAGTTCAGGGGCATTTCCTTTTCGTAGGCCAGCCCCTTTTCAAACATCCTGGCAAATATCCACTGGGTCCATTTGTAAAACGAATTGTCGGTGGTTTTTACTTCCCGGTCCCAGTCGTAAATAGCGCTGATATCGTGGAGCTGCCGCTTCACATTGGCAATGTTTTCGGCCGTGCTAATGGCCGGATGGATGTTATGCTTAATGGCAAAGTTTTCGGCAGGCAGCCCAAAAGCGTCCCAGCCCATGGGATGCAGCACCTGATAGCCCTGCAGCACCTTGTACCGGCTGATAACGTCGCTGAGCACATACCCCCGCCAATGGCCCACGTGCAGGCCCGTCCCCGAAGGATAGGGGAACATGTCCAAACAATAATACTTCGGCTTGCTGTCGTCCTCCCGGTTAATGGGATTCTTTTCCCAGGCAGCCCGCCACTTTTTTTCTATTTCCTCAAACTGATACTTCGCTTCCATAGGCAACCTCCTTGCGCCGTAAATCACTACTCCTTTATATCACAAACCCTCCCGAATTGCAAGAAAAAGCGCCCCCTTCGGCGCTTTATCCCCGTTCCGAAAGCAGGGCCCATACCCGCTCCGCCTCCGGAATGTTCTTCAGTTGATACAAATACACCGGTACGCCGCTGTGCCGCCGACCATACCCCCGGTACACCGGCTCCCCAAACAAAATGGTCCCGGCGCCCTCCCGGCCCGGCCGCAGGTGCAGCGCCGGCAGGCTGTCCCGCTCCAGCGTATCCAGCCGCCCGTTTTGCCAAAACAGCACCCGGCGGTTGGTAATGGCGTACCGGGTGTTTTGGCGGCGCCGGCTTTCCACCAAAAACCGGCCAAACACCACATATAGCCCCACCGCCACAAAGGGAAGGCCCCACAGGGCAAACAGCGGGTTCCCCATGCCCCGGTACGCCGAAACCGTCCAAAACACCGCAAAGGCACACCAGAGGATGCTAAAGGGAATGGCAAAGGCGTCGCCCGGGCCTACCAGCGCCCCCGGCAACGGCCGGCCCTCCCATTCCACAACCTCACCGGCCGTCAAATAGCGGTTTGCCCAACCATAGTCCTCCATCGTGTCCTCCCTCCTATCCCACTTTTCCGGCAAGGACCCTGTCCCCGCCTTTTCTCAATTCTACCAAAAGCCCCGGGGCTTGCAAAGCCAGGCCTGCTTTTCCCGCTTCTCTTTTCCGGTTTTTCCCCGGTTTTGCCCGGCTTAGGCCGCCTCGTCAAACTGTTCTCCGTTTTTGAACAGGTACCGGTAGTCCATTTTAAAAATATTCCGCACAATGGGGATAAGCAGCACAGCGTCTGCCGCCACCCAGGCGCAAGGGTCCGCCGCACACAGGGCGTAAAAGGCAATCGCCGGGGCCTCTGCGTTCACCGGCCCGCCCGCAAACAACGGGGGCAAAAACATACACACCAATACCCGGGCCACCAGCTCCGCCGCCCCGGCCCCCAGCACAAACTGAGGCCGGCCAATCCCTTGCACGCAGTTTCGGCAAATATAGATAAAGCCCACCAGGCAATAGGGGAAAAAGTTCATATACAGCAGGGTATTGCCGTACCGGATGGTTTCCGGCGTCACCTTATCGGCGCTCAGGAACAGGTACAAATACGCGCCGCCCCGGGTCAGCAGCAGCACAATGCCCGTGGAAACAACCGAACCAATCAGCATCATAATCAGGGCCTGCTTCACCCCCTGCCGGATGCGCTCTGGCTTTCCGGCCCCCAAATTTTGGGCGGTAAAGCTGGTCATGGAAACCCCCAGCCCGTTTAAAGGCGTAGCAATCAAATAATATACCTTGTTCCCGGCCCCAAACCCGTTTTGGGCAGCGCTGGAAACCATCACCCCATCCAGCATATCAAACTGCACCACCCCGGCCTGCATCACAATAATGCCAATGGCCAGCACCGAAAACTGGAGGCCCAGAGGCACCCCGGCCACAATGTGCCGCCACACATCTCGGCGGGTAATTTGAAAATCCTCCCGGTGTAGCCGAATCTCCTTATACTTGGAAAAGGCATAAATAAAGCAGGCAACGGTGCTGATGAGCTGGGCCAGCACCGTGGCAATGGCCGCCCCGGCCACGCCCCAGCGGAACACCAGAATAAAAATCAGGTCCAGCGCCACATTCAGCGCAGTAGAAAACAGCAAAAACAGCAGCGGTGTTACCGAATCCCCCATGCTCCGCAAAAACGAGCAGATAAAGTTGTAAAACAGCTGGGCCCCAATCCCGGCAAAAATAATCTGGCAATAGGTATGGGCGGCGGTGTACACCTCCCCGTTGGCCGGGGTCACATGGATCCAAGCCAGCATGGGATTCAGCGCCGCCAGGGCCACCACCGTTAAAAGCACCGTAAACACGGCCGAAAGCACCAGCTGGGTCGCCAACGACCGCCGTACTCCCGCCGCATCCCGGGCCCCTACGTTCCGGGAGGTAATCACGCAAAACCCGGCGCTGACCCCAAAGGCAAACTGCAAAAAAATAAAAATCAGCGTAGCGGTGTCGTTGACCCCGGCCACCTCCTGCACCGTTAAGGTCTGGCCCACAATGGCAGCGTCGCTAATGGAATAAATCTGCTGTAGCAAATACGATAAAACAATGGGGAACGCAAACCGCAAAATCGTCCGCCAGCAGGTTCCCTCCGTTAAATCCATCGGGCGAAACCAGGCCTGCAAGCGCCGCATCATACCATTCTCGCTCATACCGAACTCTCCTGTCCCTTTCTCACTTGCTTATTCTGTCCATCGCCGCCCCTCTCCGGCCTGCGCCTTGGCGCCCCCAGCCCTCTTTCCGTTTTAGGCAGCAGGCAGATTATAGCCTTGCCCGCCCGCCCTGTCAAGCCGTCTGTTTCCCCTTTTTTTGTAAAAACTTCCCTCCGTTTCCCCCGTCTTTCTCCACAAAGTGAAATACGGCGGCCCCACTCGCCCGCCGTCCTTCGTCAAAACAGAAACAGCCCCGCCGGCCCGCCGCCTCCCTTTCCTCATTTTAAACAAAAAAGCCTGCCGGAGACGCCTCTCCCGCAGGCTTTCGGCTGCAAGCTTACAGCACATATCCCAAAACAAACACAATGTGGCACAAGCTGCCCCCCAGCACAAACAAATGGAAAATGTCGTGGCTGTTCCACACCTTTAAATCCAAAAACTTCGGCTGTAGGCCGTAAATCACGGCCCCCAGGGTGTAAACCACACCCCCGGCAATCAGCCAGTACAGTCCCGCCACCGGCAAGCTTTGCTTCAGGGTGCCGAAGGCCAGCACCACAATCCAGCCCATCACCACATACACCAGCGTATAAAGCCAGCGGGGGGCGTTCATCCAAAAGAGCTTTAGGCACAGGCCCCCGACGGCGCAGCACCAGATAAGGGTAAGAATCAGCCGCCCTTGGGGATAGGGCAGGGCCACCAGGCACACCGGCGTGTAGGTCCCGGCAATCAAAACAAAAATCATAATGTGGTCGATACGCCGCAGCACCGCCACCAACCGCCCGGGCCCCGGCACTGCATGGTATAGGGCGCTGGCCCCATACAGCCCCATCAGCGAAAGCCCAAAAACCAGGGCCCCGGTGCGGCCCACCGGCCCGCTGGCCGCCAAAACCATCCAGATTAGTAGCGGAATCGCCGCCAAAAAACCAATAAAATGCGTTACCGAACTAATGGGTTCCCGTAATTTTTGCACTTCCACCACTCCTTCGTATCATTTCAAACCATTTAACATAGTTTTATTAACTACTTCATAGTATATCATCAACTTCGTTTTTTAGCAACCTTTTTTCTTCCCATTTTAAATTTTTTTATTTTCCCGCCCTTGCCCTTTTGCCCTTCCCACTTCCCACTTCTTCATCCCTTCCCCCCCTCCCCCCAGCGAGGGGACGGGATGACGGCCCGGCGACGTTAACGCTCTTAGCCGGGCCCAAAGTCCCGGCCCGGAGCGGACCATATCCGGGGGCTGTCCTTGACCCAATTCCCGCCCAGCCAGTGCATGCTTCGCCGACCGAGGGGCCATCCTGCTTGGTGGGCTAAAGCCCACCAGAGTCGTACGTCAACTCCCTTAGCCAGGAGGATGCCCCGAGGGAGGCCCGGCAGGGCCTTGCCCTTTTTCCATGCCCTTGCCCTTGCCCTTGCCCTTGCCCTTTCCCTTGCCCTTTCCCTTTCCCTTTCCCTTTCCCTTTCCCTTGCCCTTGCCCTTGCCCTTGCCCTTTCCCTTGCCCTTTCCCTTTCCCTTTCCCTTGCCCTTGCCCTTGCCCTTTTCCTTGCCCTTGACCTTGCCCTTTTCCTTCCCCCAAGCCAAAAGGACTGCCTTTCGGCAGTCCTCTCGCTTTTTTACTTCTCCAGCAGCTTATCCATCAGGGTATACCCCACCGGGATATACACCCCGCTGGCCTTCCCGGTCTCCTCGCAATAGCAGGCCGGGCCTCCCTCCTTCTCGTCATTGCTGCGATACAGCACAAAGGGCACGGCGTCGGGGGTATGCCCCCGCTTGGCCACCGGCGTGGGATGGTCGGGCATAACCAAAATCGAAAAATCCTCCCCGGCCTTCCGCAGCCCCTCGGTCAAAGGCGCCACAATCTTCTCGTCAATCAGCTCAATGGAGCGGATTTTCCCGGGCAGGTCGCCTTGGTGGCCGCACTCGTCGGGGGCCTCCACATGGATATACACAAAATCCTTGCCCCCCAGCAGGGCGTCCAGCGCCGCCTGGCCCTTCCCGGCAAAGTTGGTTTTAATGTTGCCGGTAGCGCCCGCCACGTCAATGCTCTGCATCCCAGCGGCAATGGCAATGCCTTTTAGCAAATCCACCGCCGAAATCATGGCTCCGTTCAGCTGCCGCATCCCAAAAAAGTTGTCGATGGCAGGCTTGGTGCCCTCGCCCCACAGCCACATGGAATTGGCCGGCTTTTCGCCCCGGGCCTTCCGGGCTACATTCACGGGATGATTTTTCAAAATCTCATAGCTTTTTGCCAAAACCTCGGCAAACATCGGCTCTTCGGGCAGGTATTCCGTAATCTTCTGCCCGGGAATATCGTGAGGCGCCGTAAAATGAAGCATTTTGCCCTTTGGCCAAATCAGGCAGTGCCGGTAGCTCACCCCGGCGTACAAATCCAAGCCGTACTCCTTCATCAGGGGCTGCAAGGCCGCAATCAGCTGGGTGGATTCCTCCGTGGGAATCTCCCCGCCGCTGTAATCCAGCATCACCTTATCGGCATAGGGCTCGTCGTCGGACAGGGTCACCAGATTGCACCGGTAAGCCACATCGTCGTCCTTCATGGCCACGCCGATGCTGATGGCCTCCAGAGGCGACCGGCCGGTGTAGCACTTGGTCGCATCGTAGCCCAGGGCTCCCAGGTTCGCCACATCGCTGCCGGGGTACATCCCCTCGGGCACGGTTTTCACCATCCCTACAATCCCTTTTTGGGCCATTGCGTCAATATGGGGCTTTTGGGCCACGGCCAGCGGCGTTTTGCCCCCCAGCGATTCAATGGGATAATCGGCCATGCCGTCTCCCAGCATCACAATATACTTCATTTTCTTACCTCCTTGTTGCTTATTCGGACTTAATGGCAGAAAGTGCGCTCAGCTTCATGGCCCGCTGGGCCGGCAAATACCCGGCCAAAATCCCCACCAGGGTGGAGAAGCCCAGGGCCGCCAGCATCAGCCAGACGGGAATCACCGAAAGCAACTCGCTGCCGCCAATATTGACCCCCAGCACGTTCACCAGCTTGGAGGCAATATAGCTTAATAATATACCAAGGAGGCCGCCAAAGCAACCGATAAAAGCCGCTTCTGTTAAAAATAACCAGCGAATATCCCGCAGGGTCGCCCCAATCACCTTCATAATGCCGATTTCCCGGGTGCGTTCGTAAATGGACATGACCATTGTGTTGGTAATCCCAATGGCCGCCACCACCAGCGATATGGCGCCGATGGCCCCCAGTACCATTTGCAGCATCTTCGAGGTCTCCTGCATACTGTTCAGGGCGTCCGACAGGCTATAGGTTTCAAAGCCCATAGCCTTAATCTGCTCCTGCACTTCCTGCACCCGATCCAGGTCGGTCACCTTCACCAGCGCCTGGTCGTAGGTCGCCTTTTTTTGATTATTGCGGCTCGTGGTGCCTCGGTTGTAATACTTTTGCTGATCCTGTACGATTTTTTGCAAGTCCTTAATGGGCATGACCACCGAATAGCCGTTAGAGCCGCCACTGGCCAAAACGCCCACGCACTTCACCTTGGTCGGCTTAATGCCCTTATCGGCGTTATTGGTGCCATAGCTCCAGTCGTAGGTCACCTGGAGCTTGTCGTTAAACACGTCCACTTCCACCGGCTTGGCGTTACCGCTGTATCGCATCCGCCAGCTTATCTTGGGGTTGTAAAACTGGTCAATAACGTCTTGGCCAATCACAATCGCCCCCTTGTCCTCGGTGTTTAGCAGCCGCCCCTCGGTCGCAGTGTACCCCAGGGCCTCCATCGCCGCCGGGTCCAGCCCAACAAACTGGCAATCCGCCACATACCGGCCGCAGGCTATTATCATATACGATGTAATTTGCGGCGTAGCCACCTCCACCCCCGGAATCTCCTTAAAGGACTGGATGGCATTATCATCCAGCTTCAGCACGGTTTTTCCCGGCTCCGTCACCCCCGTATCGTAGGGGGCGTTTACCGTAATCGTCTGCAAGCTGCCAATTTCCGAAAGCTGGTTTTTAAAGCTCTCGTTCATACCGATACCAATGGAGATCATAACCACAATGGAGGCCGTGCCGATGATAACGCCCAGGACCGTCAAAAAGGTACGCAGCTTACGTTTCCACAAATTCCGCAGGGACATGAAAACAATATCCAGACCGCTCATACCGTTTTCCCTTTCCTCACTTTTTCTCGTCGTCCGCTTCGTCCGCCTCGCCGTCGTCCTCCATCAGTCTGGCCTCGGCCACCTTGGCCCGGTGCTTTTTCACCACAACCACCACAACCACCGCCGCCACCGCTGCAATCACCACAATCAGCACGATGGTCTTGGTGCTGGGGCCGGTGGATTCCGGAGGATACATACTCGGGTCGTCCATCCCCTCGTCAATGGGCATGGGCTCGTTCACGGTAAAGCTGAACTCGTGGGGAATCTCGATATGCTCCCCGCTGGGGTCGTCGTAGGAAACCAGAATGTTCACATTCCCCTGGCCGGGGTCAAAGGCGGTAAAGCTGCCGTCGTAATATTGCACATCGCCGGAATTAAAATTCCCCAAATAGGTGCTCTTGGCCGCCGCCGTCACATTTTCGCCCTCAATGGTCACCATCAGGTTGCTTACCGCCACCTTGCCGGTGTTATACAGCTCAAAGGACAGGTATACCGGCGTCCCGGCGTCCAGCATTTCGGGGACGTAAATATCCCCCAAACTGATTTCCGTGGGCTGCTTCACGTTAATGCCCAGCAGCTCCGTGGCGGTGTACTCCGTGCCGCTGGCGTCCTCGTACTCAAAATTCACCTTAATGGTGTAGGTTTTGGGCTGGGCGTCGGGCAGGGCATACATTCGCAGGGTCTTGGTCGCCGTCCCCTTGGGGGATATGGAATCAAAATAGAAGGTATTGCTGCTGTCCACCGGCGTAAAAATGTTCCCGGTCTTAGTGTCGGTGGTGGAGGTCTCCTCCTGCATGGTCAAATACATTTTTACGTTCTTTACGGTCTTTTGGGAATGGGTATTCAAAAAGGTCATGGAAAGGTTGAACTCTTCCCCGGCCATCACAATCAGCGGGTCGCAGGTATAGTCGCTCACAATAATCTTGGGCTTGCTGGTGCTGTCCCCGCCGCCGGATACGTTCACCCCGGCATACTGGGTAAAGCTCAGCCCGCTCTTTGTTTCCACGGTAAAGGCAATGGGATAGTTCTGGTCCTTGGCCCCCGCCGTGGCCGCAAAGGTAAAGCTCAGGGTCTTTTTCTCCCCCGCTGCCAGCGAGGCCACGGTCAGCCGGCTGTTGGACTTGGGCACCACCGTTCCGCTGCCGCCGTCGGCCGTTGCCGAAACCACAATGTCCTTTACGCTGCCGGTGCCTACGTTTACCAAATCAAAGCTAACGGTAAAGTTCTGGTTGACCCCATAGTTCCCCGCCGGCTCCTTCATGTTCTGAATCTCCAGCAGGGTGGTGCCGGTGCTGCCCCCCACGTTCACATAATAGGCCTGGCTGTACTCCAAGGCCTTCCCCGAGGCATTCACATAGTTCAGCTTTACGGTAATGGGATAATTCCCCGCCGCCATACCCGGCGCCGCTACAATGGTAAAGGCAAAATTTTGCCGGGTCCCGGCGCCTACCGTACCAAGGCTTTGGCTGTTCACGCCGGTAACGCTGATTCCATCGGCGGCCAGCCCCTCCAACGAGACCTTTACCTCATACATATCCAACGGCCCGTCGTTGCGGATACGCCCGGAAAACGCAGCCGAGCCCCCGGCGCTCATACTCGCCGGATCAATGGCCAGCTGTTCCACCACAAAATTGGGGGTCGCCGTCCGGTTTTCCACCCGCAGGTATACCGTATTCTTCCCGGTGTACTTTTTGCCGTCCCGGTTATAAAACGTATAGCTTAAATCCAGCGAATAGGTCTGGCTGGGAGCCGTTTCGTCCACCGTCACCAGCAGCCGGCAGGTGGTCTCGTACTTGGCATTCACCTGGCCAATCTTGTTGTCCGTCCCCTTAAACGCCACCTGGAAAGGGCTGTTGGCCGGGTCGGTCAACGAGGCCTGCACGATTAGGCTGTGGGCCCCGGTATTGCTGTTGTTCCGCAGGGTCAGCTTCACTTCGTTTTCCTTCCCTGCCGTTACGTCAAACACCGGGCCGTTCACCAAAACGATTTCCGGGTCTCCCGCTACGATGGGATAATCCTCGTCCTCGTCTGCCCATACCGGGACCGCCATCCCCAGCAGCAGTAAAAAGACCGTTGCCAGGGCCGCCGCCTTTTTCCACACCTTTGCCATAGTTTCCTACCTCCGTTAGTTACTTTCCTTATCCTTCTACCAAAAGCTTTGCGCCGCCGGGCGTTTCCGTCCGCAGCAAATGGTGTTCTGCATCAAACCGTTCTATGCGCTCCACCTTCCCGTCCGATAAATGGACGATGGTCTCGCAATAGTCCGCCAGCTCCAAATCGTGGGTCACCAGCACCAGCGTCTGGTTATTTTTTCGTACCAACGACATAATCAGCTCCATCATTTCGATGGTGGTTTTCGTGTCCAAATTCCCCGTGGGCTCGTCCGCAAACACCACCTGCGGGTCATTGATAAACGCCCGGGCAATGGAAACCCGCTGCTGCTGGCCGCCGCTCATTTCGTTGGGCTTGTGATTGGCCCGCTCGCCCAAGCCTACCGCCTCCAGCAGCGCCATCGCCCGCTCGTCCCGTTCTTTTTTGGGAACCTTTCGAAACACCAGCGGCAGCGCCACGTTTTCCAGCGCCGTCATGGTGGAAAGCAAATTGTAGGACTGGAACACAAACCCCACGTATTCCCGCCGGAACTTAGCCAGCTGATCTTCGTTCATCCGCTCAATATGCCGCTTAAAAAAGATAATTTCTCCCCGGGTGGGCTTTTCCAGCCCCGCCATCATGTTTAGCAGCGTGGACTTGCCGCAGCCCGACTTTCCCAGCAAACAGCAAATCTCCCCTTGGGCCACATCCATACTGACGTTGTTGACCGCCACCACTTTTTCCTTGCCCATGGGATAGACCTTGCGTACCTGCTTGAGCCGAAGCACCGGTTCCGCCATATCGCACCTCCCAACCAAAGCTCCGCTTTTATAACAAATTTCACTCTTATTCTACCATTGTTAGACGCAAAAATATATGTGCCCGCCCTTTAAAACTTTCTTAAGGTTTCCCTAACAAAACAGGGGAGGCGGTTCTCCCCTTCGCCCTTGCTTCGCCCTTGCTTCGCCCCTCGCCCTTCTCTCCCTTCCCGTTTTCTCCCCTCTCCCCTTTCCCGGCATAGAAAAAAGACCGGGTCTCCCCGGCCTTTCTTCCGTTTCACAGTCTTATTTTTGGTCTTTTGCTTTACTTCGCCTCGCCGGCCGTTTCCGGTTTTACATCCGCAAAGCTTTGGCAAAACCGCTGCATCACCGCCGCCGCCTCTGCCCGGGTCGCATTCCCCTGGGGCATCAGCTTCCCGTCGGCTCCGGCCAGCAGCCCGTTGGCCACAGCCCACTGCATGGCCTCCTTTGCCCAATCGCTTACCGCCCCGGCATCGGCAAAGGCGCTCAGCTCCGCCGTTTTGCTTACATCATAGCCCATCGCCCGGGCATAGCGGAAAAGCATAACCGCCAGCTGTTCCCGGGTCACGTCCCGGAGCGGCGCAAACCGGTTGTCGCCCAGCCCGCTCACAACGGCATTTTCCGCCGCCCAGGCCACCGCCGCACCGTACCAGCTGTCTGCCGCCACATCGCCAAAGCCGGTTGCCGTCTTGGCCGCCGGCGTTCCGGCCAACCGGTGCAGCATAGCGGCAACCATGGCCCGGCTCAAGGTTTGATAGGGGCCAAACGTCGTATCCGAAGTCCCTACCATCAGGCCCTTGCCATATACATAGTCCACCGCCTGTGCAAACCAGTCGGTATCCGCCACGTCCACAAAGGGCCGGGTCAGGGCTTCCTCGCCCTGGCCGGTCTGCTCCGGCTTTTCGGGCTGGGTCACAGGAGGCTTGGTGAAACCACCGCCGCCACCGCCGCCGCTTCCGCCGCCGGTACCGGGATCGGTCATATCCATGCCGTCCTCTTTGGTGTAGTCCACCGTGTACTTAATCTGCACCCGGTCTCCGGCCTTCAGCACATAATCGGCCATCCCCACCAGCGGGAAGCTGCCATTTACCTTAAACATCCACCCGCTGTTGGGGCCCTTGTCCTTTTCGCCCAGCCGAACGCCCTGACAGGTTATGGCCCGCACATAGCTTTCGCTCTTGTCCATCTCAAAGCTCAGGTCGTTTTCTTCGGCAATGGCCTTCAAAAGCCCCAGCACGGTCTGCCCGCTGCGGATGGTGCTGCTGCCGGTATACCACTGGCTGCCGTCGGTATCAATGCTCAGCTGAACGGTCAGGTTCACCTGTCCGCCGCTGCCGCTGTCCCCGCCGGTGCTGCCGCCGGTATTGCCGCCGCTGGAGGGCTGGTCTACCGTCCCGGCCTCTTCCGATACAAAGGGCTTCTTTTCCGGCTCCTGTCCGGGGTCCAGGGTGCCGCCGTTTTCGGCAAGGGCACTCACCACATAAATGTTCAGGGGCTCCGCCGGAGCCTTGGCCTGCTGCTCCAGTACGATCAGCGCCCGGAAACCCTGCTCGGTAGCCAGCGCCCGGGCCTTTTCGCCCTGCTCGTCGGCGCCGTAGCCGGCCACCACAAAGCCATCCCGGCTGTCGTTCACATACAGCAGCAGGGCGTCGGCCAAGCTGCACCCATTTTTCACAAACCGGCTGTCGTTGGCCACATCAATGCCCAGCGCCGCCAAACCAGTGATAACCATGGCATCGGTGTTCACGTTGCCATACGAGCCGTTGCTGCCTTGGGCCGCACTCAGCCCGGCCACCGCCTTCTCCACAAAGGCCTTTGCCTCGGGATAGGCCACGGTGTTGAACCGGGCCAAGGCCGCCAGCGCCGTGCCGGTGGTGTCCGCATCGTCAAAGCTCTCGCCGCCCCAGCTATACTGGAACAAGCCGTTTGGCGCCTGATTTTCCGTCAAAAGCCGAATCATGGCCGTGCGCTGGGCCTCGGTCAGCTGCACCTGCCCGGCTTCTTCGGCCAGCAGCACCCAGGGCGCCGTAAAATAACTGCTTCCCAGGTTCATGCTCGCCAGCTTTTCGGCGTTGCTAAAGGACTCGGTAGCCCCCAGCGCCGTCAGCTTTGTGCTGTCAATGCCCAAAGCCGCCAAAATGATCTCGGCCTTGGCCCGGTCGGTGATCAGCGGGCTGCTCTGGGCCAGCTCGTTCACCGTCAAGTTGAGGTAGTTTTTGGTGTTGGTGGTATTTTCGCCAAACCCGCAGGCCGCATAGGCCGCCATGTCGAACACCACCCACTCGCCGGACTGATTGGCGTACCCGGCCGCAATCCGCTTCATCAGCGCTTGCCGGACGGTGTCCTCTCCGGCTGCACTGGCCGGGAAAATGTTCAGGGTCACCGGCTTTTGCAGCACGTTCCCGGCCCCGTCGCTCCACCGCAGGGTAGCGGTCTCCTCCACCACCTTGCCGGTGGTATTCTTTTTGGCCAGCCGGATGCTGCCGCCTTCGCAGGTCACATACCCCTTGCTCAAATCCTTCTCGCCCTGGGAGCAGGTCAAGGTCAGAGCAGCGCTGGCCGTCTGCCCGTCTTTCACCAGCACCAGCGCTTCGTCCACCGCCGTGCCGGCAGGGACAGAAATCACATCCTTATACTTGTCCGCCTCCTGTAACAGCGGGTTTTGGATATCGCTGCCACCGGTATAGTCGTTGCTGCCGCTGTCGGTAACCTGTCCGGAGGCGATCACGCCTTTGCCATACAGGGCGTTGGTTTTCCCCGCCGCCCCCACCAGCGTACCGGCGTTCTGACAGTTCGTAATGGTAGGCTTGCAAGCGCCGGTCTGGTACCCGGCCTGCCCCAGCAGCCCGCCGACCCAAGTGCCGGGAGAAGAAATATCCCCGGTGTTTTGGCAATTCTCCAGCTGGACGCAGTTGGCGTTGGCCCCCACCAGCCCGCCAACATAGGTATTGCTGTCGGCGCCGGTAACTACAATCAGTCCGTTATTGGCGCAGTCTGCGATTTGCAGCGCCACGTCCTTCTGCTGGTACTCCACATTGTCGTCGTAGCCGCCAATCAGGCCGCCCACCCCGGCGCTGCCCCGGGCCAAGGACGAAATGGTAGCATTGTTCACACAGTTCCGAACGGTCACGTTCCCCCGGGCCCGGCCGGCCAGGCCGCCCACAAAGGCATAGGGCTCGGAGCAGTAAATGCTTCCGTTTACCGTCAGGTTTTCAACGGTGGCGTCCTCCAAACAACCAAAAAACCCAAAGTAGCCCAGGTTGGGGTTATCCACCGTTATGATAACGGCGTGACCCGCCCCATCCCAGTGCCCGCGGAACGGGAAAGCCGCATTCCGGCCCAGCGGCGTCCAGCTGCCCGCCAGGGTAATATCCCCCTTCAGCACCACATAGGCGTTGGCGTACATCGTCTCGCCGTTGTTTACCTTTTTGGCCAGCCCATACAGCTGGGCGGCGTTTTCAATCACAAACGGCGCTTCCTCCGTCCCCTGGCCGATTTCCGGCAGGGCGTCCTTGTAGGTCAGCGTCACCCACACGCTTTTGGTGGCTCCGTCATCGGCCTCGCCCAGGGTAATGCTGCCGCTCACGTCCTCGTAGGCCGCCATTCCGGTTACCGTATAGGTATATGCGCCGGGTTCGGTTACCGCAAAGCTTCCGTCCGCTTCCGCCGTTACCGGCGTTTCCCCATACAGCAGGGTCACGGTGCCGTCCTCGGCCAGGCCCCGGAACACCAGGGTACAGCCAAAGGTTTTGGCCGGAGGCACCGGGGATTCCGCCGGCGTCCACACCGGCACCGGATACCCGTTAAACGCCCCGGCCCGGACCTCAAAGCCCTCCAGCTCCAAAGCCTTCAGGTCTTCGGTAGCCAGCGCCGTAGCCGTTACGGAGCTCTTGTTCATCATTTTAAATTCGCTCCAGGAGTAGGGGCTCGGATTTTTGGTTTTATCGTAATAAAACCCGTCGCATTCCAGTGTTTTTAAAGCAGTGGTGTCAAAAGCAATGCCAAACTGTTTCGATCCCGTCACCTTCCCGGCTAAAACCGAATTTTGAACGGTCAAAGCCGTTTCCATAGAGGAGATCCACCCCACCAGGCCGCCGCCGGTGTGGCTGGTGCCGCTCATGTCGCCTACCACAGCGTCGTTCTCCACGGTCAGGGTCACATAGTACTGGGCCGTGCCCAACAGGCCGCCCACATAGCAGCTCCGCCCGGCGGTCAGAGCCATATCGCTGACACAGTTGCGGATGGCCAGCTTGGTAGGGTTGTCCACCGACCCGCTCACATGGCCCACCAGACCGCCCAAATACATTTGGCTGCTGGCGCCGCTGGCGTCCCCGCTGCCGCTGACAATGCAGTTGTCGATCTTGCTTTCGCTGGCCCCGGTGACCATGCCCACCAGACCCCCGGCATAGCTGAAGTTTTTCACGCCGGTCAAGCTCAGGTTCGTCATCTTCAGGTTGATGACCGCCCCGTTCAGCTCACCAATCAGGCCGGTATACACATATTTGCTGTACGACCCCTGTCCCCCGGTCAGGGTCAGGTTTTTAATGGTATGCCCCGCCCCGTCGAAGGTACCGGTCAACTTGGCAATGGGCGTCATGTCCAAGCCGTCCATGTCGATGTCGTCGGTCAAAACCACGTTCCCCTCGATGGTCTGGCCGCCCAGAGCCTGCAAATCGGCAGCCGAGCCCACCATCTGGTTCCCGGTCAGGACTTCGCTTTCACCCTCTTCGGAAAGGCCCAAAAGCATCAGCCCGGTCTCCGACCCGTCCTCCTCGGTTCCCGGCGCTTCTTTCCGGGTTTGGGATAGATTCCCCTGTCCCGCTTCTCCCTCTGCCGCCCCAATCGAGGCCGGCAGCATTCCCAGCGCCAGCAAGACGCTAAGGAGAACGGCTCCCATGCGTTTTTTCATTTTATTTCCTCCTTACTGCACAAAAAAAGCGTCTGTCCCGGCCAGCACCGGCCGTACAGACGCAAAAGCGCAAAAGGGCGCACCTATCCTGTGTCCGACGGTTCCCGGTATGGGCAGGAACGTACCAACAGTCTGGGCATTCTGACTTATCTTTTTCCAAAGCTTCACAGTGACCCGCTCGCAGGGCTTTGCACCCTATTCCCCCAGTCCGGTTTCCCGGAAACAACTGTTTGCCTTCATTCTAAACAAAAAAGCGGAGTCCGTCAACCCCGCAGTTTTTGCAAAACCCGTTCAAAGCTCTCCGGCAAAGGCGCCGAAAACTCCATATATTCCCCCGTCCGGGGATGGCAAAAGCCCAGCACCATGGCATGAAGCACCTGCCCCGTCAGCCCCAAGGGCTGCTTTTGGCTGCCGTAGACCATGTCCCCCAACAGCGGATGGCCAAGGGAGGCCAAATGCACCCGAATCTGATGGGTGCGCCCGGTTTCCAGCCGGCACTCCACCAACGAATACCCCCGCAGGCGCTCCAGCACCCGGTAATGGGTCACGGCCCGCTTGCCCTCCCGGACAATGGCCATTTTTTTCCGGTCTTTGGGGCTCCGGCCCAGAGGGGCGTCCACCGTGCCCTCCGCTTCCTGAAAATACCCCAAGGCCACCGCCCGGTACCGCCGGGTCATGCTGTGCTCTGCCAGCTGACGGGCCAGCCCGGCGTGGGCGGCATCGTTTTTGGCCACCACCAAAAGCCCCGAGGTGTCCTTGTCGATGCGGTGGACGATGCCCGGCCGCAGCACCCCGTTGATGCCCGACAGGCTGTCCCCGCAGTGATACAGCAGGGCGTTGACCAGCGTCCCCCCGGTGTGCCCCGCCGCCGGATGCACCACCATGCCCTGGGGCTTGTTTACCACCAGCAGGTCGCCGTCCTCGTACACCACATCCAGCGGGATGTTCTCCGGCGCAATTTCCAGCGGCTCCGGCTCCGGCAGCTCCACCGTCAGCACATCCCCGGCCTTCAGCCGCAAATTGGCCCGCACCGGGCTGCCGTCCTTTTGCACCAGCCCCTGCTCCATCCGCTTTTGCACCATGGCCCGGGAGGTATCCTCCAGATTTTCGGCCACAAACACATCGGCCCGTTTCCCGGCGTCCTCCGGCTCCGCCGCCAGCGTTACCAGCTCCCTCACGAAGGCTTGTCCTCCTTTACAAAAAACAGGATTAGCACCATCAGCGCCACCACGCTGAGCACCACGCAAATGTCCGCCAAGTTAAACACGGGGAAATCCATAAACGCCGTGTGGAAAAAATCCACCACATACCCCCGGCACAGCCGGTCGATGGCGTTGCCCCAGGCCCCGGCCAGCAGCACCGCCAAGCAAGCCCGGATTTTTTCGTTTACCGGCTCCGGGCCCAGCTTTTTCCAAACCGCAGCGATCCCCGCCGTTACCGCCAGCGTAAAAACCAAAAACACCCACCGCTGGCCTTGTAAAATCCCAAAGGCCGCTCCCCGGTTTTCCACAAACGTCAGGTTCATAAAGCCGGGAAGAAAGCTCACGCTGCCCACCGGCTTTAAATATTTTACCGCCAGCACCTTCGTAACCTGATCCAGCACCACCAAAAGCGCCGCCAGCCCCCACAATCCCTTTCGGTTTTTCATACAATTTCCTCCAGTGCGTCAAACAGCGCCGCCCGGTTCACCTCGTCGGTAGAATAGGCCTTTCCCACCCGGGAGAGCAGCACAAGCCGCAGCTTGCCGTCCCGCACCTTTTTATCCAAAAACATCTGCTCGTAAATTTCTTCTTTGGTCAGGCCCTCTACCCGCTCCGGCAAGCCGTAGGCCCGCAGCTCGTCCCGGAGGGTGTCGGTAGGCAGCCCCGAAAGCCGTAAGGCGCACAGCATTCCCAGCCCCACGCACTCCCCGTGGAGCAGCCGGAACCCCAAGCAGCTTTCCACGGCGTGGCCTACGGTGTGCCCAAAATTCAAAATCTCCCGCAGGCCGGCTTCCCGCTCGTCCTGAGCCACCACAGCGGCCTTGGTGGCACAGCACCGGCGCTGGGCCTCCCGCAGGGCCTCCTCGTCCCGGGCCAGCAGGGCCGCCCGGTTTTGGCGCAAAAAGTCCCAAAAGCCCTCGTCCCAAATCAGCGCCGTTTTCAGCACCTCGGCCATGCCCGCCCCATATTCCCGCCGGGGCAGGGTGCTAAGGGTGCTTTGGGCCATATACACC
>CAKTER010000012.1 GCA_934552695.1 uncultured Eubacteriales bacterium | reverse complement strand
GCCGCTGGTCAAAAAAATCCAGGATAAATACCGGGATCGGGACGACCGGGAGAGCCAGCAGCGGATGGCCTTTGAGATTCAGGAGCTCCAGCGGGAGCACGGCGTGGGCATGATGTCCGGCTGCCTGCCCCTGCTGATTCAGCTGCCCATTTTGTACGGCTTGTTCTATCTGTTCCAGCAGGCCTATGTGTATGTGGACGTGATTGGCGCCAACTACAGCAGCATTGCCAACGCCTTGCTGGCGGTGCCGGTGGATGTGCGGGTATCGGCCCTAACCCAAACCGTGGTAAGCCATGGCTTAACCATTGACGTGGCCGTGTACGACGATTTGATTACGCTGGTCAACGCAATCAGCAAGACCGACGTGGCAAACATTCTGTCGCAGCTGGGGAACTATGCTTCCACGCTGGAGCCTTTGTTTGCCCAAAAGATTGCCACCGAGTATTTTTGCGGCATCAACCTGGTAGCCCGGGCGGGGCTTAGCTTCCCCGGTATCATCATCCCCATTTTGTCGGGCCTTTCCACCTGGGTGTCGTCCAAAATGCTTTCCGACAGCAACAAGGTGCAAATGCAGGCGGCCGGTACGGAAGCGGCGGCCAGCGGCGAAAGCACCATGAAAATTATGAATATCGTTATGCCCATTATGATGGGTGTGTTTGCCATCAATATGCCTGCCGGTTTGGGCCTGTACTGGATTATTACCAACGTAATCCAGCTGGTACAAACGCTGCTGCTGCGGAAGCACTTTGAGAAAAAAGAAAAGGCAGAGGCGGAAAAGGGGGCGGCTTAAATGAGTAGCCTTGAGAAATTTGGAAAAACGGTGGACCAGGCGGTAGCCGAGGCCCTGAAGGAGCTGGGGATTTCCCGGGAAGAAGCCGAGATCGAGGTTTTGGAGGAAGGCAGCAAGGGCTTTTTGGGGATTGGCAGCCGCAGCGCTTTGGTACGGGTGAGCAAACGGCAGGAGGCCGTAGCCGCTGAAACCGCCGAGCCGGAAGAGGCCGTGGTGGAGGAGATTGAAGCCGAGGACGCTCCGGAAAGCGAAGCGGCTCAAAATGCCGAAGAAAAAGCCCGGGAGTTTTTGGCGCAGGTGTTTCAGGCCATGGACATGGACGTGTTTGTGGAAGCCCATGAGACCGACCGGGGCCTGTCGTTGGAGTTTTCCGGCGAAAACATGGGGCTTTTGATTGGGAAACGGGGCCAGACCTTAGACGCTTTGCAGTACCTGACCAATTTGGTGGTAAACAAAAATACCGCCGGGTACATGAGCGTGACCCTGGATACCGAAAACTATCGGGCCCGCCGGAAGGAAACGCTGGAAAACCTGGCCAAAAACCTGGCCAAAAAGGCAAAGTACACCGGCCGCAGCGTCACGCTGGAGCCGATGAACCCCTACGAACGCCGGATCATCCATTCGGCCCTGCAGGGTGACCGGTATGTGACCACATACAGCGAGGGGGAGGAGCCCTACCGCTATGTGGTGATTGCCTTAAAACGCTAAAGGGGAGGGCGCTTGCGCCCTCTTTCTTTTTTCAAAAAAGAAAGGAGGCCCCTATGGGCCGGAGAGATTTGAGCAACCAGACCATTGCCGCCATTGCCACGGCCCCGGGCCGGGGCGGGGTGTCCATTGTCCGGCTTTCGGGCCCGGAGGCCATTGCCGTAGCCGACCGGATTTTTTCGGCGCCCCTTGGCGATTTGCCGGGGCACAGCCTGCGGGTGGGCCGTCTACTGGACGGGGACACCGTAGTGGACGAGGCGGTGGTGCTTTTGATGCGCTCCCCCAAAAGCTATACCCGGGAGGACGTGGTGGAGCTGCAATGCCACGGCGGCGGCGCCACGGCAGCGGCGGTACTGCGCCTGTGCTTAAAAAACGGGGCCCGGCTGGCGGAGCCGGGGGAATTTACCAAACGGGCTTTTTTAAACGGGCGCATCGACCTGACCCAGGCGGAGGCCGTAGCCGATTTGGTGGCCGCCCCCACGGAGCTGAGCCGGGAAGCGGCGCTGGAGCAGCTGCAAGGGGCCTTGGGCCAAAAGGTGCGGGCCCTGCGGGAGGAAATTTTGGACCTAACAGCCATGCTGGAGGCCGCCATCGACTACCCGGAGGAGACCACGGAGCTGGAGACAAAGCAGGAGCTGGTCACCCAGCTGCCGGGCCTGCTGGCGGAGCTGCAAAAATTGATTGCCGAGGCCGGGGACGGGCAAATTTTGCGGGACGGGCTTTCCGTGGCCATTTTGGGCAAGCCCAACGTGGGCAAAAGCTCGCTGCTAAACTGCCTGCTGCAAACGGAGCGGGCCATTGTGACGGATATTCCCGGCACCACCCGGGATAGCCTGGAGGAAAGCGTCAGCATCGGCGGGATTCCCCTGCGGCTTATCGACACCGCCGGGGTGCGGGAGACCGGGGACGTGGTGGAGCGCATCGGCGTAGACCGGGCGCTTTTGGCTGCCCGGGAAGCTCAGCTGGTGCTGCTGGTTTTGGACGGCAGCCGGCCCCTTACCGAGGAGGATGCCCAGCTGCTGGCCCTGACCCGGGAGCGGCCCGGGATGGTCTTGGTAAATAAAGCCGACCTGCCTCCGGTTTGGGAAAGCCTACCAGAGGAAAATACAAAAGTTATCCACAAAATCTCGGTACGCACCGGGGCGGGTGTGGAAAACCTGAAAAAAGCTCTGCGGGACTTTGTTTTGGGGGGGCGGACGGCCCTGCCCCGGGTGACAAACCCCCGGCATAAGGCGGCGCTCCTGGCGGCGGAGGCGGCTCTTTCCCAGGGGCTTGCCTCGGTACAAAACGGCTTGCCGGAGGATATGGTTTCCTTCGATTTGCAGGAGGCGCTATCGGCCTTGGGGGAAATCACCGGGGAAACGGCCTCGGAGGAGCTGATTGACCGGATTTTTGAAAAATTCTGCCTTGGGAAATAAGGAGTTAAAGCTATGTATGATGCGGGAACGGTAGATGTGGTGGTGGTCGGCGGCGGCCACGCCGGGGTAGAGGCGGCGCTGGCGGCGGCCCGGCTGGGCTGCTCCGTGGTGATGTTTTGCATCAATTTGGACAGCATTGCCATGATGCCCTGCAACCCCTCGGTGGGTGGTAGCTCCAAAGGCCATTTGGTGCGGGAGCTGGACGCCTTGGGCGGGGAAATGGGTAAAAACATCGACAAAACCTTTTTGCAAAGCCGGATGCTGGGCACGGGCAAGGGCCCGGCGGTGCATTCCCTGCGGGCCCAGGCCGATAAGGCGGCCTATGCGGCGGAAATGAAGCGGACGCTGGAGGACACCCCTCGTTTACAGATTCGGCAAGGGGAAATTGTGGATTTGCTGGTGGAGGACGGCCGCTGCCGGGGGGTTGTTACCGCTTCGGGAGCGGTGTACCGGGCCGGGGCCGTGGTGCTGTGTACCGGCACGTATTTGCAGGCCCGGTGCCTGTTTGGGGAAACCATTATCCAAAGCGGCCCCAACGGGATGATGGCGGCGGGCCCCCTTTCGGCGGCGCTGGAACGGCAGGGGCTGCGGCTGCTGCGGTTTAAGACCGGGACCCCCGCCCGTATCCATGCCGATAGCGTGGATTATTCCAAAATGACCATCCAGTGGGGGGACGACACCGTAGTGCCCTTCTCCTTTGAAAACGAGGATAGGGATTTGACCCGTACCCGGGCCCAGCTGCCCTGTTACCTAACCTACACCACCCCCCGTACCCACGAAATCATCCGGGAAAACCTGCATCGCTCGCCCCTGTACGCCGGGGTCATCCGGGGCACCGGCCCCCGGTACTGCCCCTCCATTGAGGACAAGGTGGTGCGGTTTGCCGACAAGGACCGGCACCAGCTGTTTTTGGAGCCGGAGGGCGCCGGGACAAAGGAAGTGTATGTCCAGGGGATGTCCAGCTCCTTGCCCGAGGATGTACAGGTGGAAATCTACCGTTCGGTCATTGGGCTGGAGCATTGCCAGATTATGCGGAGCGCCTATGCCATTGAATACGACTGCCTGGACGCCACCCAGCTGGGGCTGAATCTGGAATGCCGCAGTCTGCCGGGGTTGTTTGGGGCCGGGCAGATTAACGGCAGCAGCGGCTACGAGGAGGCGGCGGCCCAGGGGCTGATGGCGGGCATCAACGCCGCCCGGTCGGTACAGGGGAAGGCCCCCGTTGTGCTGGATCGCTCCCAGGCCTACATCGGCGTGCTCATCGACGATTTGGTGACCAAAGGCACCCGGGAGCCTTACCGGATGATGACCTCCCGGGCGGAGTACCGGCTGCTGCTGCGGCAGGATAACGCCGACGCCCGGCTGACCCCCTTGGGATACGAGCTGGGGCTGATCTCCCCGGAGCGGTACGCCAAATTTTTGCAAAAACAGCAGGCGGTGGAGGCCGAGGTGGCCCGGGTGGAGCGTGTGACCCTGGCCCCTACGCCGGAGCTGGCAGAGCTGTTGACCCGCTACGGCAGCCCCATGGCCGAAAACGGGGTACGGCTGGCGGATTTGATGAAGCGGCCGGAGCTTTCGTATCAAAGCCTGGCCCCCATCGACCCGGAGCGCCCCGCCCTGCCCCCGGTGGTGCAGGAGCAGGTGGGCCTGCGTATCAAGTACGAGGGCTATATCCGCCAGCAGGAAAAGCGGGTGGAGCAGTTTAAAAAGCTGGAAAAGCGGGCCCTGCCCGAGGAGCTGGACTATCACGACATTCACGGGCTGCGGCTGGAGGCCATCCAAAAGCTCAGTGACCTGCGCCCGGCCTCCGTGGGACAGGCCAGCCGTATCACCGGGGTAAGCCCGGCGGATATTTCGGTATTGTTGATTTATTTGGAGCAAAAGCGCCGGGAGGGACGAAAATGAGCGAGGAAGCCAAGGCCTTGACCCGGTGGGAAAACCGGGAGGAGCTGGGCGAACTTTTGGCCCAAACGGCGGCGGCCATGGGGGTGGCATTGGCGCCCCCAACGGTGGAAAGCTTTCTGGTGTACGGCGAAATGCTGACGGACTGGAACACCCGGATGAACCTGACCGCCATTACCGAGCCCCGGGAGGTGGTAATAAAGCATTTTGCCGACTGCCTGACCCTGCTGCCGGTGGTGGAGCCGGCGGGAAAAACCGTCATCGACGTCGGCACCGGGGCCGGGTTCCCGGGACTGCCCCTCAAGCTGGCCTGTCCGGCGGCGGCGGTGACCCTGGCCGACGCCCTGCAAAAGCGGCTAAACTTTTTGGCGGCGGTGCAAACGGCCTTGGGGGTGGAGGGCCTGACCCTGCGCCACGGCCGGGCGGAGGATTTGGGCCGGGAGGCAGGCTTGCGGGAAAGCTTTGATTTGTGCGTGTCCCGGGCGGTGGCCGACCTGCCGGTGCTGATGGAATACGGCCTGCCCTTTGTAAAGGTGGGCGGGCGCTTGGCAGCCCTCAAAGGCCCCGGCCTGCCTCAGGAGCTGGCCCGGTCGGAGCAGGCTCTGGCCCGGCTGGGGGGCCGGGTGGTGCTGGCCGAGGAAACCCTCATCCCCGGTACCGACCTGAAGCATCACCTGCTGGTGGTGGAAAAGGTAGCGCCCACCCCCAAAACCTATCCCCGGAAACCGGCGGCCATCCAAAAAAAGCCCCTGTAAGGGAAACGTATCACGACCCTCTGCCGCTTGGCAGGGGGTCGTTGTGTTAAAAGAAACGTTTTTTATTTTGCGGCGGGCTCCTCCGGCAGCGAAAGCCCCGTCAGCTCGTAGGAATCCTAGGTTGCGCCAAAGGGGTTTTGTAAGTCGATTACCCAAAGGCCCTTTTGCCGAGCCAACTCCGCATACCGGGCGGCCCCTCCGCTTCCGGCGGCATAGCTCACCACCACGTCGGCCTGTTTTAGCATCCATTGGTTTCGCCGGGCAATGGCAAACCGGGGCAGGGCCAGCTCCTGCCCCTCGGGGAGGAGGGTTTCCTCGGGCCGATAACCTACGTCCTCCCGCCGGGGGCCGGGAACGTAGGCCAGCACCACGGCATAGCGCAGGGCGGGGGTTTGGACGGCCTCTTCCCGCAGGGCCCGCAGGGCCATAGCGTCAAAATCCCCGTTGTGGCCCACATAAAATTGAAGAACCCCCCGGGCCGCCAGCTGGGCAATGGTTTGCCGTAGCAGCGGGTATACGGCGGGGGGCGTATGGCGGTGTCCAAAAAAAGTTCCGGTCACGGCGGCACTCTCCTAAGATTAAAAGGGAACAAAAAAGGAAATACATCTAATAAAACAAGAGATTTCGTATCTTTTTGGTTTAGTAGGGAACCAAAGCTGGTTTTAGTATAGCATAATTTTGGGGTTAGTGACATATCACTAATGAAAAGTTTTACTCGGACGTATGATAAAAGAAGAAAAGAAGGCAACCACATCATACCGAGGAGATGAAAATGAATACACAGCAAGCCGTAGCGGCCCGAATCCGTGAGCTTTGCCGCCTGTATGGACTGACCCCCAACGGACTGAGTAATTTAGCCGGTGTTTCGCAAAGCACCGTGAAGAGCATTTTAAATGGAGAGAGTAAAAACCCCGGCGTAAGCACCATCAAAAAGCTGTGCGATGGGCTAGAGATTACCTTGGGGGAGTTTTTTTCTACCCCGGAATTTGACGCATTGGAACAGGAAATTCGCTTGGGCGACAGGCGGGCCGAAGGGCTCGCCCTTCTTTTTTTTGGCCCTGGTTCCGTTTTTTGGTTCCTTTTTTCTTGGTCGTTCCCCGGCTTCCTCCTTTTTGCCACCCGGGCAGAAGGCGTGTGTCTGCTTTTGTCGGACGAAAAGGACTACCTTTTTTTACGCAATATGGTATAATTTGGTAAAGAAAAGGAGGGAATGACTATGTTGGCATTCAAACGGAAACCCTTGGCCGAAAGCAGCGACCGCCGGATTTTGGAAATTCCGGTGGGGGACATTCGGCCCAACCCCTGCCAGCCCCGGAAGTTTTTCGACCCGGAGGGCCTGCGGGAGCTTTCGGAAAGTATCCGGCAAAACGGGGTGCTGCAGCCCATTACCGTCCGGGAGCTGGGGGGTGGGTACGAGCTGATTGCCGGGGAACGGCGGCTACGGGCGGCGGCCTTGGCGGGGCTTGCCAAAATCCCGGCCCAGGTGTGGGAGGCCGGGGACGGCAGCAGCGCCCTGCTGGCCCTTACGGAAAACTTACAGCGGCAAAACCTGCACTATCTGGAGGAGGCGGCGGCCTATGCCACCCTGATTTCGGAATACGGCCTGACCCAGGAGGAGCTGGCCCGGCGGCTGGGCAAGCGCCAGTCTACCATTGCCAACAAGCTGCGGCTGCTGCGGTTGTCTCCCGAAATCCAGCGGGAGCTGCGGGAAACGGGGCTTTCGGAGCGCCACGCCCGGTCGCTGCTGCGGATTCCCGACCCGGAGCTGCGGGAGGGGGTGCTTCAAGCGGTAAAACACCGGGAGCTGAGCGTGCGGGAGACCGAGGAGCTGGTGGAAAAAACCCTGACGGCCCTGCGGGCCCGGCCCGAGCCCCTGCCCCGGGTGCAAAAGGAGACCCTGGCGGTCACCGATATCCGGCTGCTGACCAATAGCATTCGCCAATCCCTCAGCCTGATGGAACGGGCGGGGATGCAGGTGGAGCTTTCGGAGGCCGAGGACGGGGACGGCTACCACATCGCCATTTGTATTAAAAAAGAATAGAGGGGAATTTCTCTGGGTTTTGCTTGCATTCTCTCCCTCCCTCCTGTATGATAGAAGCCGACAAGGGGGAGAAACCATGAAATCACCGACGGAAGCACTAAAAACCGAGGGAAAAGTAACAGAATATGTGTGGCTGACCATAGGCTCGCTGCTGATGGCGGTAGGGATTTATTTTTTTAAATATCCCAACCACTTCACCACCGGCGGGGTCAGCGGCCTTTCGGTGATTTTGCACGCCGCCTTTCCTAAAATCTCGGCCGGTAACTTTGTGCTGGGGATGAACGTTGTGTTCCTGCTGTTGGGGTTTGTAATCCTAAACAAGGATTTTGGGGCCAAAACCGTGTATTGCAGCCTGCTGATGTCCGTTGCCATCCGGGTGTTCGAGGTCGTGCTCCCCATGACGGCGCCGCTGACGAATCAAAAGGTGCTGGAGCTGTGCTATTCCATTTTTCTCCCGGCGGCCGGCAGCGCCATTTTGTTTAACCGGGGCGGCAGCTCCGGCGGCACGGATATTGTGGCGATGATTTTAAAAAAGTATATGTCGCTGGATGTGGGCAAGGCCCTGCTGCTGTCCGATTGCCTTATCGCCGCCTCGTCCATCCTGTTTTTTGGTATCGAAACCGGGCTGTTTTCCCTGCTGGGGCTGGCGGTCAAGGCGGTAATGGTGGACACCCTCATCGAAAACATCAACCTGAAAAAGAATATGCTGATTATCACCAAAAACCCGCAGGCGGTGTGCCACTTTGTGCTGGACGAGCTGCACCGGGGGGCTACGGTGTGGGAGGCCCACGGCGCCTATACCGACGGGGCGGAGTATGTGGTGATGACCGCCCTAAACCGGGCCCAGGCCCAAAAGGTACGGCAGTATGTGAAGGAGGTCGATCCCGGCAGCTTTACGGTGATTACCAACACCAGCAATATTTTGGGGAAGGGCTTCCGGGAGGTGGCCTAAGGGGACGGCGAAAGCATACTCCAAAAGAGGCAAGGAAAGGAAATAAGGCAATCCGGGGCAGAATCCGGGGCAGCGCCCCAAGGACGCCCGGAATGGCGATAAAAGCATAGAAAAAACAGGAATCCTCTATCGAGATTTTCTCGGTAGGGGGTTTTTTTATGCTGGCGGAGCCGTCTCCGGCCGCAAGCGGCGGGAATCCCCGGCAAGCGCCGGTTGCCGCCATATCCGCACCGGCCGGGGACTCCCAAAAAGAAACACCTTTATTAAAAACAAATAAAAAAACACACTATTTGAAACAAAATATGGACAAGTTTTAGGTCAAATTGGATTGACAAAAATAAAAAATGTTGAATTTTACCAGTAAAACCATTGAAAAGTGAGGAGAAATATTATATTATGTCTATACGAGGACACTTTGTCGGAAAAAGATTTGTTGAGGGCGAGAGGAGGAGGACACGGTATGCGGAAGCAATTTTTCAGCGTTTTGCTCTGTCTCCTGCTGGGGATAGGCTTGCTGCCGCCCTCCGCATGGGCGGCAGACCCGGAGGAACCCCCCACGAGGGGGCTAACGATTTATGTGGATGGGATAAACGGCGACGACGCCAATGGCGACGGCACCCAAGAGCATCCCTATGCCACGCTGGCCACGGCGGTCGCTGTGGCGGAGGACAGGACCACCATCGTGGTGATGAGCGATTTGACCATGACGAAATGCGCCCGTTTTTACAGCAAGTCGCTTGCCATTACCAGCGATGCAAACGGGCCTTATACCGTTAGGCGGGGCGACACCTTTGACCAGCAGCAGGATCCGGCGCGCAGTACCTACAACCCGGCCATGATCGAGGTGCAGACCAACGGCGACACCCCGGCGGGGTTAACGGTAACAAACCTCATCCTTGACGATGGCGGGAAGCGCATGGGCACGGTGTTTGCACAGGCGGTAAGCGGCGGCGATACCAGCGCCAACACAACGTTTGTGCAGGACGCCATCCTTGCCTCCAACGCAACGGCGCCTTGTACCCTTACGCTGGGCGCAGGCGCTGTGCTGCGGAACTTTGGCGGGATGTCGGCGGTGCGGATAACGAATGGCGCCAAGCTGGTTATGGAGTCCGGCAGCGTCATCGAGGACGAAGCCGACGTGATTTCGGACCGGGGCGATAGCGCCGACGCAACGGATCCGGCGAAGGGCCCTGCCGGTGCGGTTTGGCTACAGGGCGCCGCCTTCGAGATGGAGGAGGGGGCGGTAATCCAAAACCTCCAGGGCCGGGCCATTTATGTGGACGGCGGCTCTGTGGCCATCGGGGGGACGATTCGCAATATTACCGGTAACAGCAATCTGTGGCAAAGCACAACGAAAGATGGGACGCAGGGCATTGCCGTTCATGTGCGGAATACCGAGGCAAGCGCCACCCTGGCCGCTACGGCGGTCATCGCTACCATCCGGGGCGGCGGCAGCGCCGTTTATGTGACCGGCAGCGAAAACAGGTTGACGGCCGAGCCGCAGTCGGTAATCCAAAACCTGACCAAAACCCAAGGGATTTATTTGGGATTTGGGGCAAAAGCCCAGTTAAGCGGCGAAATCACCGGAGTAGTCGGAAGCAATGCCCTGAGCATCAACGATGGGGCCCAAGCGGTTTTGGAGGCGGAAGGAAGCATCCACGATAATGTCTGCGAGACTGCCATTGTGTATCTTCGTGGAGGAGCAGGGTTTACGATTCGGGGGAAGATTAACGACAATGCGTCTACCGCCGGGGAGAATACGCTGAACAAGAACTGTGCGGCGGTATTTATCGTGACCAACGGCGATAGCTCCCAGGCCACTTTGGAGGCGGGCGGCGAAATTTGCAACAACATCAACCGGGGCAGTAAATATGGCGCAGCGGTGGAGGTGCAGCAGGGAGATTGCTCGTTTACCATGAACGGCGGCCGGATTGCCGGCAACCAAGGCCCGCTGGGCGCCATTCATGTACACAAGGGCAGCGCCAGGTTTGTGATGAACGGCGGCGTTGTGACGGAGAACCGGGCGGCGAACCCGGCCGGGGAAGCGGGGATTTTGGTGGAGTCGGGAACGCCCGTTGTGGAGCTGAACGCCGGGACGGCGCAAAGCATGACACTGGCCAAAACGGTTGTGACCCAAACGGACAAGGGCAATATTTATATTTCCGACGACTTTGCTTGGGAGAGCGGCTATGTGGCCATGGAGCAGGACAACAAAACCGTTGCCCCCGGGCCCACCAGCCGGAGCATTCGGTTGGGCAACGCCAACGCAGCTTGGATTACGGCCCTGGAGACGGCCACGGCCGAAAAGGGCTGGGTACCCCTGGCCACCTTCTGGACCCAGCGCAACGGCGGCGCCACCCTGACGGTGGGCGGGCTAAGCTGGACGGAAGGGCTGCCGGTTTATGTGCTAACGCTGCCGGTGGATGAAGCGGGCAACGTGGTGCGGGGTGCAACGGTGTGGATTCATGCCGCCCAAATCGAGGGGGATAACATCCTCTGCAAGCTTCCGGATGTGTCCGGCAACGGGCGGGCCGTCGCCATTGTCCAGCCCACAGAGGACTATGGCACGCTGACCATTGACGGCACGAAAGCCCACACGGAGAACGACACCGGAGACGACTATCTTGTGACCTACACGGTTTCTTTTGAGATGTCCGAAAGCCTGAAAAACATCATCGAGCAGGCGGAGGGCGTCGAGGCCTACGACCTTACCCTGGATACGGACGACCGCTTGGGCGGGGCGCCCGGAACCTTCGATACGCATAGCGTGCAGGTGGACTACATCCTGCCCAACGAAGACTTTGCGGCGGGAGACTCCCTGCTTGCCTCGGCCCTGTTAACCATTAAGCTGGAGGATACGACGTATGTTATCCCCTCCAACGTGGCGCAAACGAGAATGCTGCCCATGGAGCTGATCAAAGAGGTTTACAAGGTTGTGTTCGACTGGAACGACGGCAGCGGCAAAACGGAGCGGGTTTTTGTCATCGAGGACGAGACCTGCGGCGATCGGATGCCTGCCGACCCGGAGGGGACCCAGGGAACCTTTGCCGGGTGGAATACGCAACGGGACGGGAAAGGCGCCGCCTTTGACAAGGACACCGTTATCACCGGCGCCCTAACGGTTTATGCCCAGTGGAGCAAGCCCAGCGGCGGAGACAGCAGCGCCACAGCCCAGTATTTCTTTGCCCTGGAAAAGGTGGACGCCCAGGACGGCCATGGGCTGAGCGGTGCAACCTTCGGCTTGTATTTGGACGGCAGGCAAATCTCTACTGCCACCTCCGACCAAACCGGGCTGGCGGTGTTCCGCATCGATGAGAGCGATTACCGGAAAATCCGGGCCCAAAGCGACCTGTATTATCGGGAGCTGACGGCGCCGGAGGGCTATGATGAGAATCCCGACACGGTACCCATCGGGAGACACGACTTGTCCGACAACCGGGCCAAGGCGGAAAAGGCGGCGGGAAGGGTCTACAACGAACGCCGTAAGGCTCCCGCCGGGCTAAACAGCAGCGACCATGTGGCCTATGTTTTTGGGTATACGGACGGTACGGTAAGGCCGAACAACCCCATTACCCGGGCGGAAACCGCCGCCATGCTCTATCGGCTTTTGACCGATTCCCGGCGGGCTGCCATTCAAACCAACGTCAACCGCTTTTCGGACGTCGCTCCCCGGGATTGGTATAACGAGGCGGTTTCTACCATGAGCAACGGGGGCTATCTGGTGGGGTACCCCGACGGGAGCTTTGGCGGGAACAAGAGCATTACCCGGGCCGAGTTTGTGACGATGCTGGTGAAGTTTACCGGGGAAAAGGAAGCGGAGTGCCGTTTTTCCGATGTGAGCCGGGACCACTGGGCCTATGGCTATATTGCTGCCGCAACACAGGCCGGTTGGCTTGCCGGGTATGCAGACGGGACGTTTCAGCCGGCACAGGCCATTACCCGGGCCGAGGCCATGGCCATCCTTAACCGCATTTTGCAGCGGGGCGTGGACAAAAACAGCGAGCTGCTACACTTTAAGGCTTGGCCGGACAACCTTCCCTCCGACTGGTTCTATTATGAGGTGATAGAGGCCACCAACAGCCACGAATATACCGGCTCCCGTCCCTCCGAAAACTGGATTCACATTTACACGCACTAAGGGGCCCTTTGCCCCAAGGACGTGCATATCCCGGCCCAGGCCGGGTTAAAGCGCAGCAAAGCAGAAAGCCCGGACGAGTGGCGTCCGGGCTGTTTTGCGTCGGCTTGTCGGGCTTGTGCCGATAGGGGCTTGTGCCGTAAACCAAAAGCCTCCCCCAAGGGAGGCTTGTAAAGGCTTGTAAAAGAGGCTTTGTTGGTGTGCCGGGCAAAGCGCTTATTCTTCGGGCGCAGCTTCGGCCTCGGGCTCGTCGGCGGCAACGGCCTCCTCGGGCAGCGCCGTTTCTTCTCCGTCGGCGTAGGCGGCGTCAATGCGGGCGGCCCCCACCACGGTGGCGTCCTCCGGCAAAGAGACCAGCTTAACCCCTTGGGAAATCCGGCCTACCTGAGAAATATCGTCTACCCGCAGGCGGATAATCACGCCCTCGGAGGTCATCAGCATCAGCTCCTGATCCGCCTGGACGGGCAAGGAGCACAGCAGCTCCCCGGTGCGTTCCGTCAGGTTGTGAATCTTATTCCCCTGGCCGCCCCGGCCCTGAAGGCTAAAGGCGGCGCCGGTGGTGCGCTTCCCAAAGCCGTTGACGGTTACGTTCAGCAAATCGTCCTCGTCGGCCAGTACCCCAGCGGATACCACATAGTCCCCCGCCCGCAGGCGGATGGCCCGGACGCCGGAGGCCTGCCGGCCCATGGGCCGCACGTCGGCCTCGGGGAAGCGGATGCCCCGGCCCTGGCGGGTGCTGACGAAAATATCCTTGCTGCCATCGGTAACAAACACCGAAACCAGCCGGTCCTCGTCCCGCAGGTTCAGGGCCAGCAGCCCGCCCTTGCGGATGTTCCCAAAGCTTGGCAGCGGGGTCTTTTTCACCACGCCCTCCCGGGTAATCATCACCAGATAGTGGTCGGCGTCAAAGCTCCGCAGGGGGATTCCGGCGGTCAAATCCTCGCCGGGGGAAAGCTCCAGCAGGTTGACAATGGCCCCGCCCCGGGCGTTACGGCCAGCCTCGGGGACAGCGTAGCCCTTCAACTGGAATACCCGGCCCCGGTCGGTAAAGAACAGCAGGTTGTCGTGGGTGCTGGCTAAAAAGATGTCCTTTACAAAGTCCTCTTCCCGGGTGGCCATGCCCTGTACGCCCCGGCCGCCCCGGTTTTGGCTGCGGTAAGCGTCCAGCGGGGTACGCTTAATGTAGTTGAGGCTGGAGAGGGTAAATACGTCCATTTCCTCTTCAATCAGGTCCTCGATGTCAATTTCGCCGGGGTTGGCCACAATCCGGGTACGGCGGGGGTCGGCGTTTTTGGCGGCAATGGCCGAAAGCTCGTCCTTAATTACCCCCAGCAATAGCTTTTCGTCGGCCAAAATCGCCCGGTAATAAGCGATTTTTTCCATCAGCTCCTGGTATTCTTTTTCGATTTTTTCGTGCTCCAGGCCCTGTAAGCGCCGTAGCTGCATATCCAGAATGGCCTGGGCCTGAATTTCGGAAAGCCCGAATTTGGCCATCAGGTTTTCTTTGGCGTTGTCGTAGCTTTCCCGGATGGTTTTAATCACCTCGTCGATGTGATCCAAGGCAATCCGCAGGCCCTCTAAAATATGGGCCCGGCGCAGGGCCTTGTCCAAATCGAACTGGGTGCGGCGGGTGACCACGGACTCCTGATGCTTCAGGTATTCGTCCAGCATCTGCTTTAAGGTGAGGATTTCGGGCTTGCCGTTCACCAGCGCCAGCATGATCACGCCAAAGCTTTCCTGCAACGAGGTGTAGGCGTACAGCTGGTTCAAAATCACGTTGGCGTTGGCCTCTTTTTTAATTTCGATGACGATACGCATTCACGTCCGGTCGGATTCGTCCCGGATATCGGCAATGCCCTCAATCCGCTTGTCCCGGGCCAGCTCGGCAATCTTTTCTACCAGCCGGGCCTTATTTACCCCGTAGGGGATTTCGGTAATCACAATGGCGTCCCGGCCCCGTTCATGGGGGACAATTTCCGCCTCGCCCCGGACCAGCAGCTTGCCCCGGCCGGTGCGGTAGGCCGCCCGGATGCCACTGCGGCCCAAAATGTTGCCGCCGGTGGGGAAGTCGGGGCCGGGGATGAGCTGCATCAGCTCCTCGATATCGGTGTCCCGATTTTCGTTAACCCGGTTGTCGATGATACGGACAACGGCCCCAATCACCTCCCCCAGGTTGTGGGGCGGGATGTTGGTGGCCATGCCTACGGCAATGCCCGTGGCGCCGTTTAGCAGCAGGTTGGGGATACGGCTGGGCAGTACCACCGGCTCCCGTTCGGTCTCGTCGTAGTTGGGGGCAAAATCCACGGTATTTTTTTCAATGTCCGTCAGCATTTCCAGGCTAATGCGGGACATCCGGGCTTCGGTATACCGGGGGGCGGCGGCGCCGTCGCCATCCACCGAGCCAAAGTTGCCGTGGCCGTCTACCAAGGGGTAGCGGGTATTAAAATCCTGGGCCAGCCGCACCATGGCGTAGTAAATGGAGCTATCGCCGTGGGGGTGGTATTTCCCCATGGTATCGCCCACAATCTTGGCAGACTTCCGGTAGGGCTTGCCGGGGTCCAGGCCCAGCTCGTGCATGGCGTACAAGATACGCCGGTGAACGGGCTTTAAGCCGTCCCGCACGTCGGGCAGGGCCCGGGCCACAATCACGCTCATGGCATAGTCAATGTAGTCCTGGCGCATTTCCTCTACCAGGTTAATGCCTACGACCTTATCAAATTCCGCCGTTTCCGAGGCGGGCTGGTTGTTTACTTCGTTATCCATACAATCCTCCTAGGCTGGGCCTTACACGTCCAGCTGGCCGTATACGGCGTTTTCCCGGATAAATTCCCGCCGGGGTTCTACCTTATCGCCCATCAGCATCGAAAAAATAGCGTCGGCGGCGACGGCGTCGTGCAGGTCTACCCGGCGCAAAATGCGGCGGGCCGGGTCCATGGTGGTGTCCCACAGCTGCTCGGCGTCCATTTCGCCCAGGCCTTTGTAGCGCTGCACGTCCTTAATGCCGTCCTTGCCGATTTTGGCATACAGCTCCGCCAGCTGCTTGTCGTCATACACATAGTAGTGCTCTTTGTTCTTTTCCACCCGGTACAGGGGGGGCTGGGCAATATAAACCTTGCCCTCCTCAATCAGGGGCCGCATATACCGGTATAACAGGGTGAGGAGCAGGGTGCGGATGTGGGCCCCGTCCACGTCGGCATCGGTCATCAGGATAATTTTGTGATACCGCAGCTTCGCCATATCGAAATCGTCGGAAATCCCCGTGCCAAAGGCGGTAATCATGTTTTTAATTTCCTCGCTGGCCAAGATACGGTCCAGCCGGGCCTTTTCCACGTTCAAAATTTTCCCCCGCAAGGGCAAAATGGCCTGGGTTTTGGGGGTACGGGCGTTTTTGGCGCTGCCGCCGGCAGAATCGCCCTCGACCAGATAAATCTCGCAGTTGCGGGGGTCCCGGTCGGAGCAGTCCGCCAGCTTGCCCGGCAACCGGGCGTTTTCCAGCCCCGACTTCCGGCGCACCAGCTCCCGGGCCTTTTTGGCGGCGTCCCGGGCCCGGCTGGCCATCAGGGCCTTGTCCACAATGGCCTTGCCCACGGCGGGGTTTTCCTCTAAAAAGTATTCCAGCTTCTCGGAAAGCACGGAGGACACAGCCCCGGCGGCCTCGGAGTTCCCCAGCTTGGCCTTGGTCTGGCCCTCGAACTGGGGCTCCTCAATCTTAATGCTGATGATGGCGGTAATGCCCTCCCGCACGTCGTCGCCGGACAGGTTTTTGTCGTTTTCCTTTAACAGCCCCACCTTTTTGGCGTAGTCGTTAATGGTTTTGGTCAGGCCGGTCTTAAAGCCGGCCAAATGGGTGCCGCCGTCCTCGGTGTTGATGTTGTTGACAAAGCAGAAAATGGTTTCGTTGTAGCCGTCGTGGTGCTGGAAGGCCACCTCCACATCCACCTTGTCTTTGATGCCCTCGGCATAAAACACCGGCTCGTAAATGGGGGTGCGGGTGGCGTTTAAATATTCCACAAACTCCTGAATGCCGCCCTCGTAGTGGAAGGTCTGGTTTTGCTCCAGCCCCTCCCGTTCATCGGTCAAGGTGATTTTTAAGCCCTTGGTCAAAAAGGCGGTTTCCCGCAGCCGCTGGCGCAGGGTGTCGTAGTCGTAAACCGTTTCTTCAAAAATCTCGGCGTCGGGCTTAAAATGGACGTAGGTGCCCCGTTTTTCGGTTTGGCCCACCACCTGCAGGGGCCCGTCGGGAACGCCCCGGTGATAGCTTTGCTCGTAGATTTGGCCGTCGGTATACACCTGCACCGTTAACCATTCCGAAAGGGCGTTGACCACCGAAGCGCCTACGCCGTGGAGGCCGCCGGAGACCTTGTAGCCCCCGCCGCCAAACTTGCCCCCGGCATGCAGAATGGTAAAGACCACCTCCACCGCCGGTTTGCCGGTTTGGTGCTGAATCCCTACGGGAATGCCCCGGCCGTTATCCAAAACGGAAATGGTGTTGTCCGGGTGGATGGTCACATCGACCTGGGTGCAATACCCGGCCAAAGCCTCGTCCACGGAGTTATCTACGATTTCATAAACCAGGTGGTGCAGGCCCCGGGCCGAGGTGGAGCCGATGTACATCCCCGGGCGCTTCCGGACGGCCTCCAACCCTTCCAAAACCTGAATCTGATTTTCGTTATAGTCCTTCGACATAAAATTACTCTCTCCCGTTCCAAAATTGTTCCTACATTATTAAATAGATTATAGCATAAGTCCGCCGTTCACACAACGGAGAAATGGCTTAAAAACGCACTATAATACAAGTTTTTCTTGTAATTTTCCTACAGTCTGCGTATACTGGAGCAAAGGAGGCGATGGTTTGAAAAAAAACGGAATGCTTGCCTTGCTGGGAGCGGTAGGCGCCGCCTTGGCGGCCCCGCTTTTGGCCGAAAAGCTTTTGGAGCTGAAAATTAAACGGAGCGACCGGCAGCCCGGCGGCCGGTTTTTTACCTCGGATTTGGGAGATGTCCATTTTTGGGAGGAGGGCCATGGCCGGCCGTTGCTGCTGCTCCACAGCCCCGGCCCGGGTGCCAGCCACCTGTTGTGGGAAAAAAACATGCGGGAGCTGGGAAAACACTTCCATGTGTATGCTCTCGACCTGCCGGGGTTCGGTTGGTCGGACAAGCCTAAAATAACGTACACGGCCTATACCTATGCCCGGATGCTGACCCATTTTGTGCGGGAAGCGGTGGGCCGGCCGGTGGCGGTGGCGGCCCAGGGGGATGCGGCGGCGGCGGCGGTGCTGGCCAGCAGCATGGAGCCCGCCCTGTTCCGGCGGCTGGTGCTGGTGAACCCCACCGGGGTGCCGGTGGTGGATGCGGCAACGGGGGAGGCGGGGAACGGAACGCCGCCTGCCGGATGCCCGGGCAAACGCCTGCTAGAGACCCCGAATTTTGGCCAGTGGGCCTATCTGCATGCCAGCAGCCGGGAATTTTTGCGCCGGATGGTGGCCGAAAACGTGGCCGATCCCCGGCGGCTGGGAGAACGGGAAACCATGGCCCGCTACATTCCCGCTCATTTGGGTGGGGCCGGAAACCGCTATGCCCTGGCCAGCTGGGCCGCCCGCACCACCACCATGGATGTGCGGAAGCAGCTGGCGGAACTGAAAATCCCGGTGTACGGCCTGTTTGGCGAAGGAATGGAGGAAGCGATTGCCGCTTTCCGGCAGGTGCGGCCCCGGGCCGAGG
>CAKTER010000011.1 GCA_934552695.1 uncultured Eubacteriales bacterium | reverse complement strand
CTCCCACCCCGTAGAAAGCAGGATAAAGTCTACCGGCTCCCCGGGGAGCTGGGCCTGCACCCGTTCCGGGGTCAGGGGGCCTGCTGCGGGGCTGGCTTCCAGCACCACCGCCCAGCCGCCAAAGGCTTCGGGGGGCAGGCTTTCCAAAAACGCTCCCTCCGGCAACAAATGGGCCGGGGCGTCCACATGGGTGCCGGTATGGGAATCCAGCGCCAGCCGGGTGGTTCGGTAGCCGGCTTCGGCCATTGTTGCCGCCGGGGCCAGAACCGGGCTCCCGTCCCCGGGAAACACCGGGATGTCCTCCCGAAGGATATGGGTCAAGTCGTAAGCCCGCATACCGTTACCCCCGCTGTGCCAACCAATCTTTGAGTACCCCGGACTTGACCAGCCACTTGTACAAAATGCCGCCGACCACCAGCACCGCCGCCAGCTCGCCGAGGGCCACCGTGCCAAAGCCAAACCAGAAGGGCAGGTGATCCACCACCCACAGCTCCAGCCCTACCAGGGCGCCATTGGTCACCGCCGGCCACAGCAGCGCCAACCAGGTACTTTTGGTGTGAGCCATGGCCCACAGGGCCAGTGCCGTGGCCCCCGTGCCCACTACCACGTCAATGAGCCCTAGGGGGCTGAACAGATTGGCAATGGCGCAGCCTAAAATGAGCCCCGGCGCAAACCGCCGATCCAGCAAAAACAGCACCAGCATCGCTTCGGAAAGCCGAATTTGCACAGCGCCGTAGCTGAGAGGCGAAAGCGCCAGGGTCAGCACCGCATAAATAGCCGCTACCACTCCGGTAACGGCTATTTGTTTTCCGGTCCAAGCAAAATTTTTCATCACAAAACACTCTCCTTGTTTTTTCGAGATGGTTATCAAGGAACATCTCTTTTTGGTTTATAAAAATGCCTTATCCAAAAGCAGGAAACCCAAATTTTCGTTGAGATTTAGATTAGAATATAGTATACTATGGATTATTATAAAATGCAAGCCCGGGTGAAAAGCCCCCCGATACAGAAAGGACGTTGCCCCATGAGTTTCCAGTTAATCCAAAACATTCCCTCCCCCGAGGAAATGAAGGCCGAGGTTGCTATGTCCCCCGCCCTGCAAAAAATCAAGGCCCAGCGGGACGAAGAGCTGCGGCAGGTTATGGAAGGGAAGGACGACCGGTTTTTGGTCATTGTCGGCCCCTGCTCTGCCAGCGATGAGGACGCTGTGTGCGATTATGTGGCCCGGCTGGCCCGGCTGAACGACGAAGTAAAGGACAAGCTGTTTATTGTCCCCCGGATTTATACCAACAAGCCCCGCACCACCGGCGACGGCTACAAAGGAATGCTCCACCAGCCCGACCCGGAAAAGGCCACCAACATTTACGAGGGCATTAAGGCCCTGCGGAAAATGCACATCCGGGCCATTGGCGAGTCCCACATGACCGCCGCCGATGAAATGCTTTACCCCGAAAACCTGGTGTATGTGGACGATATGCTGGGCTATATTGCCATCGGCGCCCGGTCGGTGGAGGACCAGCAGCACCGGCTGGTCAGCAGCGGCATCGACGTTCCCGTGGGCATGAAAAACCCCACCAGCGGCGATTTTTCCGTTATGCTCAACTCCATCCACGCCGCCCAAACCCCCCATACGTTTTTGTACCGGGACAAGGAGGTAGAGACCAGCGGCAACCCCCTGGCCCACGCCATCATCCGAGGCTCGGTCAACAAGCATGGCCGCAGTATCCCCAACTACCACTACGAGGACTTGCTGCTGCTTTCGGATATGTACCTAAGCCGGGGCTTTCAAAACCCCTTTATCGTGTGCGATGTAAACCACAACAACTCCGGCAAGGTCTTTTCGGAGCAGCCCCGTATTGTTCACGAAGTATTGCACAGCCGGATTCACAACGACACCCTTCACAAGCTGGTGCGAGGCGTGATGATTGAAAGCTTTATTGAGGAAGGCAACCAAAAGATTGACGGCCATGTGTATGGCAAGTCCATTACCGATGCCTGCATCGGTTGGCCCGAGACCGAGCGCCTGCTGCGGTACATGGCCGAGCACGTTTAACCCGGGCGGTCATGGTCGGTTTGGGTTCCCCAAACGGCCCTTATCAAAATTTTCTCCAAATCCCCTTCCCTCCTTGTCAAACGGCTCCGGCGGATTTACAATACAACTGTAACCCGTCGGTCGAACCACAAGGAGGGATTTTTTATGAAGATTATTGATTTAAGCGTCAGCATTGTGGACAACCTGCCGGTGGATCCTCCGGCTCAGGTAGCTCACATCCAGTACGTCAAGCACGGCAGCGATATGTCCATTGCCACCACCCTGCAAAGCTTCCCCGGCATTACCCGGGATGACCTGCTGGAGGGCTATGGCTGGGCCGTGGATTTGCTAACCCTGGGCTCCCACACCGGCACCCACATGGACGCTCCCTACCACTACCACCCCACCATGAATCATGGGGAGCGGGCCTGGACCATCGACGAGATTCCGCTGGAATGGTGCATTGGCAACGGCGTGGTGCTGGACTTTGCCGATAAGCCCGATGGGTATGTGCTAACCAGCGCCGATATTCAGGACTATTTGAAAAAAATCAACTACACCTTAAAGCCCGGGGATATTGTGCTGCTGCACACCAGCGCTATGGAAGCCTGGGGCACGCCGGAATATATGCTTCGGGGCTGCGGCGTAGGCCGGGAAGGCACCCTGTGGCTCTGCCAGCAGGGCATTCGGCTGGTGGGCACCGACGCCTGGAGCTGGGACGCCCCCTTGCCGCTGGTAGCCAAGGAGTTTGCCAAAACCCACGACCGCAGCATCATTTGGGAGGGCCACAAGGCCGGAGCCGAATGCGGGTATTGCCACATGGAAAAGCTGAATAATCTGGATCAGCTGCCCCCCACCGGCTTTACGTTCATTGCTTTCCCCATTAAAATCGAGCACGGCACCGCCGGGTGGATTCGTCCCGTGGCGATTTTGCCGGAATAACGGCGGAACAACAGCCGGAAATCCGGCCTTTGGCCCATTTCCTCCCACAAAGGAACGGCCCGGCTCCCGTACCGGAGTTCCCGCAACAGAAAATCCCCTCTGGTTCATTCCCGAACCAAAGGGGATTTTTGTATACTTCTGCTTATTCCTCTTCCGGCAAATAGTCGTCGCCGTACTCCTCGCCCACCATGTGGACGCTGATGTTCCGGTAACGGGACATCCCCGTACCGGCCGGAATCAGCTTACCGATGATAACGTTTTCTTTCAGGCCAATCAAGGGGTCAATCTTGCCCTTAATGGCGGCCTCGGTCAGCACCTTGGTGGTTTCCTGGAAGGACGCCGCCGATAGGAAGGAGTCCGTAGCCAGCGAAGCCTTGGTAATGCCCAGCAGAATCCGGCTGCCCTTCGCCGGCTGTAGGCCCTGGGCCTCCATTTCGGCATTGGTCTCCTCAAAGGTCAGCCAATCCACCAGCGTACCGGGCAGCAGCTCGGTATCGCCGTTTTCTTCAATCTTCACCCGCTTCAGCATCTGGCGCACAATGACCTCGATGTGCTTATCGTTGATCTCTACGCCTTGCAGCCGGTATACCCGCTGGACTTCCTGAATCATGTAATCCTGTACGCCCCGCAGGCCCTTAATCTTCAAAATATCGTGGGGGTTCACGCTGCCCTCGGTAATTTCGTCACCGGCCTCGATATACTGGCCGTCCAAAACCTTAATCCGGCTGCCATAGGGAATCAAATAATCCTTGGTTTCCCCGGTGTCGGGGTTGGTTACCACCACTTCCCGCTTTTTCTTGGTATCGCTCACAGTCACCCGGCCGGCAAACTCGGTGATGATGGCCAAGCCCTTGGGCTTCCGGGCCTCGAACAGCTCTTCCACACGAGGCAGACCTTGGGTAATGTCGTCCCCGGCAATACCGCCGGTATGGAAAGTACGCATGGTCAGCTGGGTACCGGGCTCACCGATGGACTGGGCGGCAATGATACCCACGGATTCACCAATCCGCACCACCCGGCCGCTGGCCATGTTGGCGCCGTAGCACTTGCAGCAGATACCGATGTGGGAGCGGCAGGTCAACACCGTCCGGATAAACACCCGGGTAATGCCGCTCTTTACGATTTTTTCCGCCTTATCGGGGGTAATCAGCCGGTCGGCTTCCAGAATCAGCTCGTCGGTCTCGGGGTGCCGCAGCTCCAATACCGACCACCGGCCCCGAATCCGGTCCTCCAAGGATTCGATGACCTCGTTGCCATCCATAATGGCCTCGACCCACAGGCCGGGCTTTTCGTCGGTATGCTCCGAGCAATCCCACTCCCGGATAATAATATCCTGCGAAACGTCCACCAAACGCCGGGTCAAATACCCCGAGTCGGCGGTACGCAAAGCCGTATCGGTCAGGCCCTTCCGGGCGCCGTGAGCGGAGATGAAGTATTCCAGAACGGACAGGCCTTCCCGGAAGTTGGACTTAATGGGCAGCTCGATAATCCCGCCGGAGGGGTTGGCCATCAGGCCACGCATACCGGCCAGCTGCTTGATCTGGCTGTTGGAGCCACGGGCACCGGAGTTGGCCATCATATAGATGTTGTTGTACTTGCCCAGCCCGGACAGCAGGGCGTCGGTGATTTTGTCGTTGGCAATGTTCCAGGCCTGGATGACCTTGTCATGCCGTTCCTCGTCGGTCATCAGACCCCGGCGATACGTCCGGGTAATCTTATCCACCTGGGCCTCGGCTTCGGCCAGGTACTGGGGCTTCTCCTTGGGGATTTCCATGTCGGACACGGAAACCGTTAAGGCACCCCGGGTCGAGAACTTGTAGCCCAGGGACTTAATTTTATCCAGCACGGCGGCGGTCTCGGTGGCGCCGCAGCGGTTGATGCACCGGTTTAAGATTTTCCCAATGGCTTTTTTATCAACCAGATAGTCAATCTCATACCGGAATTTCTGGCTGTCGTCGCTCCGGTCTACAAACCCCAAAGTCTGGGGGATGGCTTCGTTAAAGATGATGCAGCCCACGGTGGTGTCCACCAGCCGGGACTCGGTCACACCATCAAAGGTCAGCTTGCGGCGGACCTTGATTTTGGCATGGAGGGTAATCTCGTGGTTATCGTAGGCCAGCATGGCCTCCCACTCGTCCTGGAACACCTTGCCTTCGCCCTTTTCCCCGTCCTTGGTCAGGGTGAGGTAATACATACCCAAAACCATATCCTGCGTAGGCACGGTCACAGGTGCGCCATCGGAGGGCTTTAACAGGTTGTTGGGGGACAGCATCAGGAACCGGCACTCAGCCTGGGCCTCTACCGACAGGGGAACGTGAACGGCCATCTGGTCGCCGTCGAAGTCGGCGTTGTAGGCCGTGCAGACCAGCGGGTGCAGCTTAATGGCCCGGCCCTCTACCAAAACAGGCTCAAAGGCCTGAATGCCCAACCGGTGCAGGGTCGGGGCCCGGTTCAGCATCACGGGATGCTCCCGGATGACCTCTTCCAAAACGTCCCAAACCTCGGTTTGCAGCCGCTCCACCATCCGCTTGGCGGACTTGATGTTGTGGGCCAGGCCGTCCTCCACCAGCCGCTTCATTACAAAGGGCTTAAACAGCTCGATGGCCATCTCCTTGGGCAGGCCGCACTGATAAATCTTCAGCTCGGGGCCCACAACGATTACGGAACGGCCGGAGTAGTCTACCCGCTTGCCCAGCAGGTTCTGCCGGAACCGGCCCTGCTTGCCCTTTAGCATGTCGGACAAGGACTTTAAGGAGCGGTTGCCGGGGCCCGTTACGGGGCGGCCGCGACGGCCATTGTCAATCAAAGCGTCCACGGCCTCCTGCAGCATCCGCTTTTCGTTGCGGACAATAATATCGGGCGCCCCCAAATCCAGCAAGCGCTTTAACCGGTTGTTTCGGTTAATAACCCGGCGATACAGGTCGTTCAGGTCGCTGGTAGCAAACCGGCCGCCGTCCAGCTGGACCATGGGCCGGATATCGGGAGGGATGACCGGCACAACATCCAAAATCATCCACTCGGGGCGGTTACCCGACAAACGGAAGCTTTCCACCACTTCCAGCCGTTTGATAATCCGGATACGCTTCTGTCCGGCGGTATCGGCCAGCTGGGCCTTCATCTCCTCCGCTTCCTTTTCCAGGTCGATGTCCATCAGCAGCTGCTTTACGGCTTCGGCGCCCATACCCACCTTAAAGTTCCCGGCGCCAAACTCGTCGCAGGCTTCCCGGTAGGCTTTTTCGGTCAACAGCTGCTTGTATTGCAGGTTGGTTCCCTCGCCGGGATCCAGCACCACATAGGAAGCAAAGTACAAAATCTTTTCCAGGGCCCGGGGGCTCATGGAAAGGATGAGGCCCATCCGGGAGGGGATGCCCTTAAAATACCAAATATGGCTAACCGGGGCGGCCAGCTCGATGTGGCCCATCCGTTCCCGCCGCACCTTGGACTTGGTAACCTCCACGCCGCAGCGGTCGCAAATCACGCCTTTGTAGCGGATGCGCTTGTACTTGCCGCAATGGCACTCCCAGTCCTTGGTGGGGCCAAAAATCCGCTCGCAGAACAAGCCGTCCCGCTCGGGCTTTAAGGTACGGTAGTTAATGGTCTCGGGCTTTTTTACCTCGCCGTGAGACCACTCTCGAATTTTTTCGGGAGACGCCAGCCCGATTTTGATGGAATCAAATACAATGCCTGCGTTTTCTGACATAGTAACTCCCCTTTCTTACTCCTGATCCTCCGACAGATCGCCGCTTTCGTCATCCATAAAATCCTCGTCGTCGTCAAACACGTCTTCGGCCAGATAATCGTCGAAAGCCGCCTCGGGGACTTCTTCTTCCAAAAACCCTTCGGGAGCGTCGCCGGCCAAGGGGGCGCTGGGCTCCTGATCGTAGGGGCCAAGGTTCATGTTCAATTCGTCGGAATCGTCGATGTTTTCCTTGATTTCAATCTCGTTCATGTTCTCATCCAGCACCCGGATATCCAGCGCCAGAGATTGCAGCTCCTTCAGCAGCACCTTAAAGGATTCGGGTACGCCGGGCTCGGGGATGTTCTCGCCTTTTACAATGGCCTCATAGGTCTTAACCCGGCCTACAATGTCATCGGATTTTACGGTCAAAATCTCTTGCAGGGTGTAGGCGGCGCCATAGGCCTCCAGGGCCCACACTTCCATTTCACCAAACCGCTGGCCGCCAAACTGGGCCTTGCCGCCCAAAGGCTGCTGGGTCACCAGAGAATAGGGGCCGGTGGACCGGGCATGGATTTTATCGTCTACCAAATGGTGGAGCTTCAGATAGTGCATAAAGCCTACGGTGACCCGGTTATCGAACAGCTCGCCGCTGCGGCCATCCCGCAGGGCCACCTTGCCGTCCCGGCTCAGGGCAACGCCCTTCCACTCGGACCGGTGATCCCGGTTGTCGTACAGCTCCTGCAAAATATCGCCCTGCAACAGGTCCTTCCACTTAGCCGAAAAGTCCTCCCACTCCAGGTTCACATAGTCGTTGGCCATTTCCAGGGTGTCCATAATCTCCACCTCGGCAGCGCCATCGAATACGGGAGTAGCCACCTTCCAGCCCAAGGCTTTGGCGGCCAAGCTCAAGTGCGTTTCCAAAACCTGTCCGATATTCATACGGGAAGGAATGCCCAGAGGGTTCAAAACAATGTCCAAAGGCCGGCCGTTTTCCAGGAAGGGCATATCCTCCACGGGCAGCACCCGGGACACAACGCCCTTGTTGCCGTGACGGCCTGCCATTTTGTCGCCCACGGAAATCTTCCGCTTTTGGGCAATGTAAACCCGCACCAGCTGGTTCACGCCGGGGCCGATATCGTCCCCGTTTTCCCGGGTGAAGATTTTCACGCCCACCACAATACCGCCGGCGCCGTGAGGCACCCGCAGGGAGGTATCCCGGACTTCCCGGGCTTTTTCGCCAAAAATGGCCCGCAGCAAGCGCTCCTCCGCCGTCAACTCGGTTTCGCCCTTGGGGGTAACCTTCCCCACCAAAATGTCGTTGGGCCGCACCTCGGCGCCAATGCGGACAATGCCCCGCTCGTCCAAATCCCGCAGGGCGTCGTCGCCTACGTTGGGGATATCCCGGGTAATTTCCTCGGGCCCCAGCTTAGTATCCCGGCTTTCGGCCTCGTACTCGTCGATATGCACCGAGGTATAAACATCCTCCTGCACCAGACGCTCCGAAAGCAAAACGGCGTCCTCGTAGTTGTAGCCCTCCCAGGTCATAAACCCAATCAGAGGGTTCTTGCCCAGCGCCAGCTCGCCATAGCTGGTGGAAGCGCCGTCGGCAATAATATCCCCGGCCTTGACCTCCTGCCCCAGATTGATGATGGGCTTCTGGTTCATGCAGGTGCTCTGGTTGCTGCGCTGGTACTTAATAAGATGGTAGGTATCCTTCTGTCCCGTGGGGGTCTTAATCACAATCTCCTTCGCCGAGACCTTTTCGGCCACGCCGTCCCGCTTGGCCACCACGCAAATGCCGGAGTCCTTAGCGGTTTTGTATTCCATGCCGGTGCCTACAATGGGGGAATCCGTCACCAGCAGAGGCACCGCCTGCCGCTGCATGTTGGAGCCCATCAGGGCCCGGTTGGCGTCGTCGTTTTCCAAGAAGGGAATCAGAGCCGTTGCCACGGATACCATCTGCTTGGGCGAAACGTCCATCAAATGGATTTGGGACTGGTCAACCTCGATGATTTCCTCCCGGAACCGGCCGGTTACCTTTTTATGCACAAAGTAGCCTTCGGGGGTCAACGGCTCGTTGGCCTGCGCTACCATGTAGTTTTCTTCTTCGTCGGCAGTCACATAAATGAACTCGTCGGTGACCCGGGGCTGCTCGCCGGAATGGTCTACCAGCCGGTAAGGGGCCTCGATAAACCCATACTCGTTAATCCGGGCAAAGGTAGCCAGGGAGTTGATTAGGCCGATGTTGGGACCTTCGGGGGTCTCGATGGGGCACATTCTGCCGTAATGAGAATGGTGAACGTCCCGCACCTCAAACCCGGCCCGTTCCCGGGACAGGCCGCCGGGGCCCAGGGCGGACAAGCGCCGCTTGTGGGTCAGCTCGGCCAGCGGGTTGTTCTGGTCCATAAACTGGGACAGCTGGGAGCTGCCAAAGAACTCCTTAATGGCCGCCGTCACCGGCCGCACATTGATTAGGGCCTGGGGCGTAACCACATCCAAATCCTGAATGGTCATACGCTCCCGCACCACCCGCTCCATCCGGGCCAGGCCGATACGGAACTGGTTTTGCAGCAGCTCGCCCACGGAACGAATCCGCCGGTTGCCCAGGTGGTCGATGTCGTCCACGTTGCCAAAGCCATAGTCCAAATGCAGGATGTAGTTGATGGAGGCAAAAATATCGCCGATGGTGATGTGGTTGGGAATCAGCCGGTGGATGTTTGCCTTAACCGCAGCCTTCACCTCGTCGGCAGTGGAGAGTCCCTCCAGCACCTGCACCAGCTCGGGATAATACACCCGCTCCTTAATCCCCAAATCCTCGCCGGTCAGGCCAAACTCTTCCACATATCCGTCAATCTTAACGGCTTGATTGGACAACACCTTCAGCTTCCGGTCTTCCCATTCAATAACAACGCTGTCTACCCCGCTGTCCTGAATGGTATCGCACAGCTCGGCCGTCAAAATCTGCCGGGTGTCGGCCAGCACCTCGCCAGTCATGGGGTCTACCACCGGCTCGGCCAGCACGGCGTCCCGAATCCGGTTCCGCAGCAGCAGCTTTTTGTTAAACTTGTAGCGGCCCACCTTGGCTACATCGTAGCGCTTGGGGTCGAAAAACATCCCCCGCAGCAGGGTCTCGGAGCTTTCCACCGTGGGAGGCTCGCCGGGACGCAGCTTTTTATAAATTTCCACCAAGCCTTCTTCGTAGTTCTTGCTGGTGTCCTTTTCGATGGTGGCCAAAATTTTGGGGTGTTCCCCAAACAGGTCGATAATCTCCTTGTCGGAGCTAACTCCCAGCGCCCGGATAAGCACCGTCACCGGCACCTTCCGGGTACGGTCAACCCGTACATAAAATACATCGTTGGAATCGGTTTCGTATTCCAGCCAGGCGCCCCGGTTGGGGATGACCGTGGCGGACAGCAGCTTTTTGCCCAGCTTATCAAAGTCCGAGGCAAAATAAATGCCGGGGGAACGCACCAGCTGGCTAACGATAACCCGCTCGGCGCCGTTGATGATAAACGTGCCCGTTTCCGTCATCAGCGGGAAATCCCCCATATAAATTTCCTGCTCTTTAATCTCGTCCAGTTCCTTATTGTTCAAACGGGCCCGTACCTTTAAAGGAGCGGCATAGGTGGTGTCCCGTTCCTTGCATTCTTCAATGGAATACTTTGGCTCGCTGTCCAAAGAAAAATCGGTAAACTCCAGGACCAGATTGCCGCTAAAGTCCGTGATGGGCGAAATGTCCTCAAAGACTTCCTGCAAGCCGTGCTCCAAAAACCAGCGATAGCTGTCTTTTTGGACTTCGATGAGGTTGGGCATCCCCAAAACCTCGTTGATCCTCGAGTAGCTCATACGCTTGGTTTCCCCATAGGATACGCTATGGATTCTGTTTTTTTCCATGCATTGCCACCCCTTTAAATAAATAATACTGCCGGTTAGAAATATACTACAGTAAGACACAGAAAGACCTTTGCCGCACCCTCTTATCAGAATGGGCAAAAGCCGGGATTCACTGGTTGTTGTTCAATCAGATTTAACAAAAAATCGCCTCTTAAAACGGAGTATTATGTCACAGTATTGAGTTTGGAAAAAATAACTGTTGAAATCGGTGTCTCTTTATGCTATAATACGGTTAATGTGTTAAAAGGCCATATTTTTGGAGTATACTATAATACTTTATTCTAAGTATGGCGTTTTGTCAAGCCTTTTTTCTATTCTTTCCCGAAAAATCCGAAAATATACCTCGAATTGGCGCCAAGGCGTCTTTTTTTATGCCCAAGTTTCCGGTGCGTCCTTCCATGCAGCCCGTTTCCGGCAGTCCCTTGCCGCTTCCCTTTCGGCCGCCCCCGTTTTCCCTCCCCAAGGAAAGAAAGGAGCTGCTGAAACCAGCAACTCCTTCCGGGACGCTTATTTTCTGAAATTACTTCAGGGTAATCTTGGCGCCAACCTCTTCCAGCTTGGCCTTGATGGCGTCGGCATCTTCCTTGGAAGCGCCTTCCTTCAGAACCTTGGGAGCGCCGTCAACCAGCTCCTTGGCTTCCTTCAGACCCAGGCCGGTGACCTCGCGGACAACCTTGATAACCTTAATCTTTTCGGAACCAACCTCGGTCAGCTCTACGTCGAACTCAGTCTTTTCCTCAGCAGCTTCGGCAGGGCCGCCAGCAGCCACAACGGCAACACCAGCAGCAGCAGAAACGCCAAATTCTTCCTCGGCCTTCTTAACCAGATCGTTCAGTTCCAGTACGGTCAGTTCCTTAACGGCCTCGATGATTTCATCAATGCTCAGTTTAGCCATTATTCGTACACCTCCATAAAATGTTTGAATTTAATATTTGATAGTTGATTATTCGGCAACGGCCTCTTCGCCGCCCTTGCTCTTCGCAATCTCGGAAATAACCCGAGCGAAAGAGGACATGGGGGACTTGAAGCTGCCAAGCAGCTTGGACAGCAGAACCTCCCGAGAGGGAATATCGGCCACGGCCTTCATCCCGTCGGCGTCGTACAGAGTCCCTTCCACCACGCCGGCCTTAAACTCCAGAGCCTTCATATCCTTGGCCTGGGCGTTCAGGATGCTGGCAGCGGTAGTGGGGTCACCATAGCTAAAGGCAAAGGCGCTGGGGCCTTCCAGGAAAGCCTGCAGGGGCTCGAACTCGGTCCCCTGTACGGCAAACCGTACCATGGTGTTTTTGTAAACCTTATAATCTACGCCGGCCTCTCTCAGCTTCTTTCTGAGAATGGTATCCTGCTCTACGGTCAGGCCCCGGGCATCGACCATGACAACGGAAGCCGCACGATCCAGCTTTTCCTTGATCTCGTTTACGACCACTTGCTTTTCTTCGATCTTTGCCATTCTTACACCTCCTTGTTGACAAATAAGAAAACCTCTTTATCCGTAGACAAAGAGGTTGTGTGCAAAATTTGCTTTCCTCGGCTGGCAAAATTAAGCCTTGCGGCGCCTGCTGTCTGCGGATCGGTATGGAATTCTTACCAATTGTACCCTAAATTGCGGCTCTTGTCAAGAGAATTACACGCTAAACTTAGCGGGATTCACCTTGATACCAGGGCCCATAGTGGAAGTTAAGACCACGCTCTTCAGGTACTGGCCCTTGGCGGTGGCAGGTTTGGCCTTAATGATTGCGCTCATAAGGGTGTCGAAGTTTTCGCTCAACTTCTCGGGGCCAAAGGAAACCTTCCCAACGGGAACGTGGATGATGTTGGTCTTGTCCAGACGATACTCGATCTTACCAGCCTTAATGTCCTTAATGGCCTTGGCTACATCCATGGTAACGGTACCGGCCTTGGGGTTGGGCATCAGGCCCTTGGGGCCCAGCACGCGGCCCAGACGGCCAACCACGCCCATCATGTCGGGGGTAGCTACGGCAACGTCAAATTCGAACCAGTTTTCGTTCTGGATTTTGGGGATAAACTCCTCCCCACCGGCATAATCGGCACCGGCAGCCAGGGCTTCGTCTACCTTATCGCCCTTGCAGAATACCAAAACCCGAACGGTTTTACCGGTACCATGAGGCAGAACCACGGCGCCCCGAACCTGCTGGTCGGCATGACGGCCGTCAACGCCCAAACGGATGTGAGCCTCTACGGTCTCATCGAACTTAGCATAAGCGGTCTGCTCCACCAGGTTGATGGCTTCGGCAGGATCATATAAAGTAGCGCGGCTGACAAGCTTTGCTTTTTCGGAATACTTTTTACCTTTTTTCACTTTCGTGTCCTCCTTATGTGGTAATAGCGGGAGAAAGTCCCTCCCACGGAAACGTCAAACCTGACGCAATCAATCGACGACTTCGATACCCATGCTGCGGGCGGTACCGCAAATCATGCTCACGGCGCTATCCAAAGAAGCGGCGTTTAAGTCGGGCATTTTCAGCTCGGCGATCTTTACGACCTCGGCCCGAGGAATCTTGGCGACCTTGGTTTTGTTGGGTGCGCCGGAACCAGACTCGATTTTGCAGGCCTTCTTCAGCAGAACGGCTGCGGGCGGGGTCTTGGTGATAAAGGTAAAGGTCCGGTCCGCATAAACGGTGATAACCACGGGGATAATCAGACCAGCCTGCGAAGCGGTCCGCTCGTTAAACTCCTTGCAGAAGCCCATGATGTTTACGCCGTGCTGACCCAGAGCAGGACCGACAGGGGGTGCAGGGGTAGCCTTGCCGGCAGCAATCTGCAGCTTGATATAACCAGTAACTTTCTTTGCCATAAGTGGCACCTCCTAAATAAATGTGGTAGTTAACGGGGAATACCCTCCCACGGGCGTGCGCCAACCGGCGCACCGGGCCAAAACGTACCGCTGGCCCAACGGCTTTGTTACAGCTTTTCGATTTGGGCGTAATCCAGCTCCACCGGAGTTTCCCGCCCAAAGATAGACAGCTTGACCACAACGGTCTTTTTGCCTGCATTGACTTCCTTAACCTGGCCCACCGAACCGGTAAAGGGGCCGGCGATGACTCGCACGCTGTCATCCACCGCAATGTCGATTTCCGGCTGAAAACTCTCGATGCCCATGTTACGCACCTCGGCGTCCGTCAGCGGCACCGGCTTACTGCCGGGGCCCACAAAGCTGGTCACGCCCCGGGTGTTCCGCACCACATACCAGGTCTCGTCGTTCATAATCATCTTGACCAGTACATAGCCGGGAAACACCTTCCGCTGTACCGTTTTTTTCTGGCCGTCCTTCATTTCCACAACGTCCTGAATGGGTACGCTGACCTCGTGAATCAGGTCCTGCATCCCCCGGTTCTCGACGATTTTTTCCAGGTTGGCCTTTACTTTGTTTTCATAGCCGGAGTAAGTATGCACCACATACCAGCGCACCTTGGTTTCATCCGCCTCCGAAGAGGGGTTTTGCATCGTTCCAGTCATACTCTCATCCTTTTTGGTCGTTTAGCCAATCAATCCCAACACCAGATTGTACAAAGTGGTATACACAGTGTCCATTGCAAAGATAATCACAGCCATAACGATGGACGTCACGATAACGGAGCCGGTTTTTTTCCGCAGTTCCGTTTTTCCGGGCCAGACAATCTTTTTGAACTCGGCCTTAATCTCGGCAAGCTTGCCGGGCTTTTTGGCCGCCGTGTCGGCCTGCGTTTTGGCAGGCGCCTTTTTGGGGGCGGACACCACAGCGTTAGCCTGGGCCTGCTGCTCGGGGGCTTTCGGCTCCTCCGAAGGGGTCAGGTTCTTGTTTTCCTCCATGGTTTCACATCCTTTTCCCGGCCGGATTACTTCGTTTCCTTATGCAGCGTATGGGCCTTGCAGAACTTGCAGTACTTTTTAATCTCCATGCGGTCAGGCATGGTCTTTTTGTCCTTAGTCGTGCTATAGTTCCGTTGCTTGCACTGAGTGCAGGACAAAGTGATTCTCGTTCTCATCTTTCCACCTCCAATTTTTCCGTTATGAGCGCAATGAATACAACACAAAAAAAAGACTTACGCCTTCATAAAAAAGAATAGCATAAGTCTTTTCGTGTGTCAAGGTTTATTTATCCGAAAAACCATCCGTTTTTCTGCGAATCACACCTTTTCCGGCCAATCCGGCTCATTCCGCCACATACCGGGGCAGCTGCTTCAAAACCGCCTCCGCCTGGCCCTCTATCCGCTGCAACAAATCGGCCACCTTTGGCAGGTCATCAATCCGTTGTGCGCACTCGCCGCCGGCCGCCATCGCATGCTCCGTGTCCCCCCTGCGGGTAGCGTTCAATCCCGCATGCTCCGCCTCAATCAACGCCGGAGGAACGGTATTCATATCGTCGGGAATCCCCAAATACGAGCCGGGCGCCTCCCGTACCGTATTCTTGGCATGGGCCATGGTTGTGGCCGTCCGCAGCCAGCGGGCCGGGCCCACAAAGCCCCGGGCCACTACGGTGCCGCCGTCCTGCGCATCCAGCACCATCTGCTTCCACAGCGGAGCAAAATCGCTTTCCTCGGTAGCCAGGAACCGGGTGCCCATCTGAACCCCGTCGGCCCCCAAGGCCAATGCCGCCGCCAAGCCCTTTCCGTCGCAGAAGCCGCCGGTTCCCACCACCAGCGTGGTTTCGTCCGAGTACTTATCCACCACGTCCGGCAAAAGCGTCATGGTATGAACCGGCTGCCAGGCCGTGTGAAAGCCGCCCTCATGGCCAGAGGCAATCAATACCTTTACCCCGGCTTTTTTGCAGCGTTTGGCCGCCTTGACCGAAGGGAACACATGCATCCAAATCAAATCGTGCTTGCGAACCAGCTCTCCCCAGGGCAACGGATCCCCCGCCGAAGTAATCAGCACCCGGAACCGCTCCTTCATTTCCGGGTTTTCCTCCCGCAGCTCCAGCATCCCCTCAATGGCCGCATGGGCCGTTTCTAACACCTCGGCCGAAACCATGACATTGATGCCAAAAATCCCGCCGGACTCTTTGGTTTCGTCAAAGACTCGGGTATACATCTTTTTTAGAATCGTTTTATCGTCGTCCTGCGGGTCGGCGTGAGCATGGGCCACAAAATCCGCAAAAATATTGGGGTTTGTTTCCCGACTCCGCACACCGGCCGTGCTCATAATCCCCAACCCGCCGGCGTTGGCCACGGCAATGCACAAATCCGTAACCGGAAACGGCCCCATGCCGGCTTGAATGATGGGGTAACGAATTCCTACAAGGTCAGTCAGTCTGGTCTTAATCATGCTTTTCCTCCTTTTCGCTGCTGCTCGCTTTTATGCCGGAAACGCCCTGTCTGTCGCAAGCGTTCCAAGGAAAACCTATGATAAAAATCGAACTTGATTATCTTGCAGATTCTAAAAACTCCCGATTTTAAAAGCTTCTAAAGGCTCCCGCACCCTTTCCTTTTGGGGGCCGGCCAACAGGTCATCGCCTGCCTAAACGGCCTCCCGGTAAAATCATTGTACCATATTCATTGTACCAAGTACAGGGTTTTTCGCTTAACACCCAATCTTTTCCAGTACTCCCTTGGTAAAGAGCATGCTGGCGTCCCCCACGATAGCCCGGTCGGCCAGGGTGCCATCGCCCAAATCGTAGTCCTCTACAGCATAGTTACCTTTTAATATCTCTTCTGCACAGGTCTTAAGCTTTTGGGCCCATTCCGGGTTCATGGGCACGGTTTCGTGGCAGCCCAGCCAAATATCCGCCTTATCCCCCAAGGCCAACAGCTTATCCATCGTAGCAATGTACTGGTTCAAATCCATGCTCTCGTCCGTCATCCACACCGGCGTATCGCTGACGGCGTCCCCCACAAAAATGAGCCGGTTGCCTTCGTCGATAAGCCCCAGGCTGCCCTTGGAGTGGCCCGGCAAATCAATTACCTTCAATAGCCGGTCGCCCAAATCAAACCGGAAGCCCTCGATCACGGCCAGCGGCATCTCGCCCAGCACATGGAAATCGTCCAGCAATTCTTGGATGTGGCAGTGGACGTTCGCCATCCCCTTGGCCCCGTCGATATGGTCGTAATGGTTATGGGTAATAATCACGTCGTAGGGCAGGCTGGTCAGCCCCTCCACCACCGGCTTAATATCCTCGGCGCCGGTGCCAGCGTCAATCAGCAGGGCCCGTTCCGTCCCCACCACCAAATAGGCGGCCACCCAGCCGTCCTCGGTTATCTTCCACACATTTTTTGCCGCCTCGTTTACCGCAAACATCCCATCACCCTTTCTGCTGTTCATCCCGGATTGCTTTCAGTGCCTGTGCCAGCTGGTCGGGACATGAGGTTTTCCGGGGCCCGCAGGTAATCCCTTCCAGCTTATCAATCACCGTATCCACATCCATGCCCTTCACCAGGCTGACAATACCCTTGTGGTTTCCGTCGCAGCCGCCCAAAAATTCCACGTTTTCAATTTTTCCATCGTCGCCCATAGCCACGTTGATTTGTACGGCGCAAGCGCCCTTGGTTCGATAACTGTAATTCTTCATTGCTTTTCCTCCTCAAACTCGGGATACCCCGGCAAATAATCGGTATAGTGGGCCGCCGCCGTCCGCAATTCCTCCAGCTCCTCGGGCCGCAGAGGCCGGATGACCCGGGCGGGGGAGCCAAAGGCCAAATGCCCATCGGGAATCACCGTACCGCCGCTGACCAGCGCTCCCGAACCAATCAGGCAGTCGTTGCCAATCACACAGTCATTTTGCAAAATCGCCCCCATGCCAATCAAACAGCGCTCCCCTACCGTGCAGCCGTGGACAATCGCCCCGTGGCCAATGGAGGTGTCGTTGCCGATGCGGACGCTATGTCCGCCCCGGGCAATGTGTACCGAGGCGCAGTCCTGAATGTTTACCCGGTCGCCAATGCGGATGGTCTCCGTATCGTCGTTTTCCCGGTCGCAGCGCACCGAAGCCCCCGGCCACACGCTACAAGACTCGCCCATCACCACATTCCCCAGCACCGTGGCGTTGGGAAAAATCTTCGTGCCCTTGCCCAACACCGGGCGTTTGCCTTTAAACGAAATCAACATATATATTTGTTCTCCCTTATCTTGTTTCTTCTATTATCCCGCCGGTTCTGTTCTCCCGGCTAGCGTCATATCCTTTTTAATAGGAAGCGCCAGGGCCGCAAGGCGTCCTCCCCGGCATAGTCCACATTCACCCGGGGCGCTGTTTCAAAATCCGGCAACGGCGCTCCCGCCTCTTCGGCCAAATACAGCTCTCGCCCCGTTAGGGAAAGGCCGTTTTGCTCCCGGGTAATGCCCATAGCCCGGCACAGCTTTCCCGGCCCATCGGCCAAATGCCTTTGCTGGCTTCTCGTCAGCTCGCCCCAGGGCCGCCGGTACCGCAGCTGCGCCATTTCGTCCCAGCCGGCCACCGGCTCCGCCGCCCGGATAAGCACCGCACAGGGGTTGCCCTCTTTTTCGGCCACAACATTCAGGCAGTCATACATGCCATAAATCAAATACACATAGGCATGTCCCGGCGGCCCGTACATGGCTTCCGTCCGCTGGGTCCGACGGCCGCCAAAAGTATGACAGGCCCGGTCGCTCACTCCCAAATATGCTTCCGTTTCGGTAATGCGGCACACCAGCCTGTTCCCGGCATAGGTGCGCACCAAAAGCTTTCCCAGCAGTGCCGGGGCCAGCTCCAGGCACGGTTGGCGGTAAAACCGGAGGGGCAGCTTTTTCATTCAGATTGCGTGAAGCGTCGGCGTTTTTATTGTTGAATATTACACTTGAAATTTTCGGTGATCCATGATATAATATAAAGAATAAGGGGACGCGCGGCGCGATATTCTCAGTTTTACTGCCCGACCGGCGCAAATTTTACGGAAATCATGGCTATTACAAATTTTTCGCACCATCTTACAGTTTTGAGGCGGTTTTGAAAGACGGCTTGTCCGTCTTTCAAAATTCACGACCCCATGTCGTTAAAGCCGCAAAACTGTTTGG
>CAKTER010000010.1 GCA_934552695.1 uncultured Eubacteriales bacterium | reverse complement strand
CGTCTGGACAGTGCGGCAACCGGCAACGAGGTCACCGATTTTGACACCAACAATTCCTCGCAGACTGCGCCCACCGGCAGCGTTACGCTGGAACAGGCGAAGCAGACGGCACTCCAACACGCAGGCAAGACTGCCGCACAGGTGCAGTTTGTTAAGACGCAGCAGGATTGGGAGAACGGGCGCACGGTCTACGAGATTGAGTTTATCGTCAGCAGCGGCACCGGCTACACCGAGTACGACTATGAGATTGACGCCGCCACCGGAAAAATCGTCAGCTACGATTACGATGCCGAGAGCTACACCCCGGCCCAGAGCACTAACGCCAACGCCAATGTGAAAATCGGCGAGGCGGCGGCGAAGCAGACGGCCCTTGCCCGCGTCCCCGGCGCAACGGCTGCGAACCTCTACAAGTTCAAGCTGGACTTTGACGATGGCCGCTGGGAGTACGAAGGCGAGATTCGCTATGGCACGATGGAGTACGACTTCACCATCGACGCCAATACCGGCGCAATTCTCAAATGGGACATGGAATCCATCTACGACTGAAACCGAAAACCGAAGGATGAACACGCCCTGTGGATAGGCCTATCCGCAGGGCCTTTTTTGTTTTTCTCTACAAATCCCGAGTAGCTTTACCGGGGCGGAGTAAACTATGGGTACCAAACCAAGGAGGGACCCATATGGAAAACATCATCACACAAGCGGACATTCAAAGCTACTGTGCCTCGCTACGAGCGGAGGAAAAGGCCCCCGGCACCATTGCCAAATACCGGCGGGACGTTTTGGCCCTGGCCCGGTGGCTGGGCGGGCGTCCGCTGACCCGGGAGGCCGCCGCCGGGTGGAAAGCCTACCTATTAAAAAGCGGCTATGCCCCCCGCACCGTCAACGCCATGCTGGCGGCGGTCAACGGCTTTTTTCAATGCATGGGCTGGGAGGTACGGCTCAGGTTCCTCAAAATCCAGCGGCAGCTGTTCCGGGAGCCGGGGCGGGAGCTGACCCGGTGGGACTACGAAAAGCTGGTGGCCACCGCCCACAAGCGGGGGGAGGCCCGGCTGGCCCTCCTTATGGAAACCCTGTGCGCCACGGGCATCCGCATTGGCGAGCTGCGGTATATCACCGTGGAGGCGGCCCGGGCCGGGCGGGCCACCATCGCCCTCAAGGGGAAAATCCGCACCATTTTGTTACCAAAAAAGCTGTGCCACAAGCTGCTGGCCTATGCAAAGAAACAAAAAACCGTTTCCGGCGCAGTGTTCCTCACCAAAAACGGCAAAAGCATTTCCCGGCAGGTTTGGTACGAGCTAAAGCGGCTGTGCGGGGCGGCGGGGGTGGCGCCGGGAAAGGTGTTCCCCCACAACTTCCGGCACCTGTTTGCCACCGTGTTTTACAAGGCTTGCCGGGACATAGCCCGGTTGGCGGACGTGCTGGGGCACAGCAGCATCGAGACCACCCGCCTCTATTTGACGGTGAGCGGGACGGAGCAGGTGCGGCAATTGGATGGGCTGGGGCTGGTGGTTTAACAACGAAATCAGCATTTTGTTGTTTGTCCGAGGGCCAACAAGGGGTAAATTTTCGTAAAATTGGCGGACTTGCCCAAAACGGCCGGACGGGTACATAAAAATAAGCACAAAAACCAGACCCGCAAAGGATGACATTTTGTGGGCCTTTTTTGGCTGCCTATCGAATGGATAGGTATTGTCTTTTTGTAACAACTATGGTAGGATTCTGATAGGATTCGAATACTATGGTAAAAATTCGGCAGAGTTTTTTACGAATGGGAATCACAAAATGCTGATTTCGTTGTCTCCTCTGTTTCACGAAATGCTGATTTCGTTGTCTTTCCCGTTTTACGAAATGCTGATTCCGTCATTCTCTGTCACGGAGATTACCGGCGGAGAGGCAAAAGCTTCCTTATATTATAGGAAGAAAGAGAGGTGAGGGACGTGCCTGGGAAAAACAGAATCCGACTGAGCCCGGAGAGCTTGGGGCGCTGGCTACAGCCACCGGTGCGGGAGCCTTGCCCGGCCGCTTCCGTCTGGCGGGGGATTCCGCCCCCGCAGCGACAAGGTATGGAACAGGGCCGGTGGCCCTGGGAAATAAAAATCTAAGTAAAGGAGAAAAGAGGATATGAGAAAGAAATTTTTATCCTGGCTGTTGGCGCTGTCCATGGTCATCGGACTGTGTCCGGCCTTGGCGCTGCCTGCGATGGCGGCGGAAGCGGCCGGAAGCGGCGTGGACATCAGCGGCACGCAGGAACTCACATTAAATGCCAGCAGTGCGACAGAGATCAAGCAAGATGGCATTTATACAGTTACCGGTAATGTAACGCAGCCTATTTTGATCGGTGCGGATGCCGCCGGTGGTGCTGCGGCCACTAAGGTCAAGGTGACCTTGGTTTTGAACGGCTTAAAAATCAACAGTGCCACCTCACCGATTCAGATTCTGGGTGGATCTGAATTGACGCTGGTTTTGGCGGATGGCACAGAAAATGTGTTGAACTGCACAAAGACCGGCAACGCAGGTGAGTTTGATACAAGCGCCGGTGCCGGTATCCTTTGCGAGTTCGGCGCAAAACTGACCATTGACAAGGCACAGGGCGCTGCCGGCACCGGCTCTTTGACTGTGACCGGCGGCTACGGCGGTGCGGGCATCGGCGGCGGACGCCTTGACTCTTTGTATACAGCTACTCGCGCTAAAAACGGCAGTTCTTCAACAATATATTATAACCATCGCAACTGCAAAGATAACCCCGGAGGTTATTGGGGCGGTACCGGCGGCAAGGGCGGCCTCTATGGTACAGACGCAGGGCAAGCTGGCGATGTCACGATCAATGCAGGCCGGTTGACAATCACGGGTGGTCTTGGCGGCGCGGGCATCGGCGGCGGTATGGGTGCTGCTGGCGAAGCCGGTAAAGCCGGCGAACAAGGTGGGCAAACATACCTTAACTACTATGACAATCAGGTACCTGGCGGCTGGTTCGCAAGTGGCGGCGGCGGTGGTGGAACCGGTGGTAACGGTGGCCGCGGCGGCCGCGGTGGCTATGTTACCGTCAATGGAGGTACGATCACCGTAAGTGGCGGTAAATTCACGCTGAACCGTAATGGTGCATCTGTTGAAGTGATCCCTGCCAGCATTGGTGGCGGTGCCGGCGGCATCGGTGGTGCTGGCGGCAAGGGCGGCGCTGCCCCTGGTGATCCGGGTTCCGGTCGTTGGGCAGGTGCTGGCGGTACCGGAGGCACCGGTTATATGAACTATAACGGTGATGGCGGCAGCTTAACTGTGAATGGAGGTCAATTGACAGCCATCGGCAACATTGTTACCGGAGAAACCGGCAATAAAGTAGGGGTTCAAGGCACAACTGCGGGCCCGGATTCTGGTTATGGTGGTCACGGTGCACATGCCAGACGAGCACCCGGACATGGTTTTGCAGCAACAAAACCGGTTTTGGAAAACGGTCAACAACCACTGAGCATTAAAATCAACACAACTGAGAACAATGTCCGTTTTCTCGATTATGACAATACCACGAAGCTAAGCGCACAGCCTACGGACAAAAACAGCAAAACGCTCTATGAAGTCACACTGACGGTGCGGAACAAGGCGGATAATGCCGTGGTAAGCAGTGCCAATGTAGAGGTTGCGGTCAACAAAACGGATGCAGCGGCAAAATATACCTACAAAACGGTTTCCGACCTTGACGGCAAGGCTACCCTCTGGCTGCCCAAGGGAGACTATAGCCTTTCCTATTTTGATGTCAACCGCAGTGATGTGGGCATCATTCAGCAGGGCGACGGCAAGACCTTTACGGTTGAGGAGAACAACGACAATGCGGTAGAGGTGAAAATCGGTCTGAATGTGACCGCCTCCGCCTCGATCTCCAATACCCAAAAGGTGTATATCAATGATGCAACTACTGAGGCTGATACACCCATCTCCATCAAAATTGATGCAAGCGCCGCAAGTAATTCTTCCCTCGGTTCCATCCAATGGTTCCGGGAGAAGGTAAATGACAACACAAAGACCTATGCGCTGAACCAAACGGTGAACGAGTATGCCTTTGATGCCAGCGGCTATAACGATGTGACCAATCCGAAGGATAAGGGTACGCTGACGGTGACACCGGGGACGAAACAAGCCGAGCTGAACGTGCTTGAAAACGGCCGCTACTGGCTGAAGATCCCCATGACGGTGACCGACCCGGACGATACCTCTAAGTCCATGACGGTGAACCTCATCCGTCTGGTAGAGGTCAAAAATATCTACCGTGAGTTCACGATTCAAACCCGTACCCGGGAAATGACTCGGGACGGCGGCGAAAAGTATACCACGGAGTACGAGGCGCTGAAAAACGCCAACGGCACGACCTACGAGGCCAGCTATGGCTTCCCCTGGGATCTGAACGGCTACAATGCGGCGAATATCACGCAGGGGACTTTGCTGACCGGCGTGGCATACGATACCGTACCCATTAACGGGTTGACCGCTAAGGTGAAGTGGTATAATGCGGCCTTTGGGGCACAGGGCACCGACATGAATAAGAACGCTGCCAAAACGGCGTTTGAACCGGCGGTGCTGACGCTGGATAAGAACTTTTTAACCAACAATCCCAATGCCGATATAGCGAACGGGCAGCGGGATATTTCCAAATACACCATCACCTATACGCCGGAAGGCGTGCCCGTGGCGGAGGTCACGACCCGGGGTATCGTTTTGGCCGAGGACGGGCAGACAGTGAAAAAAGAGCTGTGGAGCTATGCCAACTCGTATCCCGAAGGGATTACGGAGGCGACCATTGTCGGCTTTACCATGCCCGGCTACCGCATTGAAAAGGTGCTGGTGGACGGGACGGACCGGAGCGCCGACCTGAATGGCTCCAGCATCCATTTGGAGAATCTGCAGGGAACGCAGGGCAACAATTATACCGACGCCATCGGGCTGGTGGAGTTTGTGTATGTGGAAAATAAGGCGGACGTAACGATTCGGGCCTTTTATAAGGATACGACGATTCCGCTGGAGGATTTTACGCCCTTTACGGTAAAGGCGGAGGTTGGTACCCAGTATTCCTATGGGCCGCTGACTTTGACGAATTACGATAACGAAAGTACGCCGACTACGATTACCGTAAATGCGGACAGCAGCCAGAACTATCTGGACTATTACTTTACCAAAAAGGAAGGCAACGTGACCTATCAGGACGTGGACGCCGTCGGCGGGGCGGTGCTGGCCACCAAGACCATCCGGGTGCTGAAGGGCGCAGCCATCGACGCTACGGCAGACAAGGCCGCCGAGCTGTTCGGCACCATCCCCTACTTTACTCTGGATGGGGAAGGCACCGCCACGTCTGCGGTTTACAACGGCAAGGACGACGTGACCGTGACCTACACCTACACCCGGAACAAGCAGGACGTTACGGTGCAAAAGAAAGATGTGGACACCGGGGCGACCATCACAACCCAGAAGCTTCCCGGCCTGCCGGTAGGCCAGAAATATGTGTTCGGTGCCGACGAGGTGACCACTCCTTCCGACTATACGGCGGTAGCCGCCCGGAACCCGAAGGACGTGTTCGTGGACGACGTGGCCGGTCAGACGGTGGACTTCTGGTATCAGAAGAACGACGCCACCCGGTACGCCACCATTACCGTCAACTCGGTGTGTGACGAGGACGGCGACGGCTTAGAAGAGGTGTTCCAGAGCTATCAAATCCCGGCCTTTAAGGACGTGGAGCTGACGGTGCAGGCCCCCACCTGGACGGGGTATGTGCTACAGACCGGTGAGGACGGGAGCCAGAAGATTACACCGAATGGGGATCCGGCCCACGATACGCTGACCTTCCGGTACAAGCTGGATCAGCCCCTGACCATTACGGTGAAGCTGGTGAACGATACCGAGCCCACCGTGCCGCTGAACCCGTCTCCGGACTATGCCATGAGCTATACGGTGAAAAAGGGCGGGCAGGTGACCATTCAGGCCCCGACCATCAACGGGTATTCCCTGGTGAATAACCCCGTCGTGACGGTGAGCTATGACGCTCCCCCGGCCGGGAATACGGTGGAGTTCCACTATGCTTCGGTGTCCAACGCCGAGTTTGTGAAGCACACCGTGCTCTTTAAGAGCGCCGACGGCACCAAGGAGCTGTACCAATACGTGACCCTGGTAAGCAAGGGCAACGGCACCACGAAGTACAAGGCCTCGGACGTGGAGTACATCATCCCCGGCTATAAGCTGGACAGCATTAAGGTGGTTCCGCAGCACAGTGCGGAGGCAACCGACACCACGGAGGTGGAGGCCCCCAACAACGAGGACGCCATTGTTACCTACTACTTTGTGGAGGATTCCTCCCGGGTGGTGGTGAAGAAGGTGGGCACCGACGGCCATCCCCTGACCGACGGGGTGACTCCGGTTCCCGATACCGTCCTGACCGGGTATCGCTCCGGGCTGAAGGATATTCGCATTACGGCGCCGGTGGTGGACGGGTATGCGCTGGTGGGCGACCTGACCCAGACCATCTCCACCATGCAGAGCGGCGACAATGTGCTGACCTTTACCTATGCGGAGCAGGGGGACGTGACCTTTACCCTGAAGGAGCATAACCCCGATACGGGGAACGACGACATCATCGCTGTAATCAACGGCGAACAGGACCGTGAGTACAATCCGACGGCGACGAGCAATGTGTTGAACCTGAGCGCCGAAGGGTATACCTATAGCCCCAATGCCGCTGCCAGTCCGGAGTTCCAGCCCACGGGGGCGGGGACGGTGACCCTGACCGCTCAGCACTTTACCGATAAAACGAAGTTTGAGGTGTTCTACACCAAGGACCTTAAGGCCGTGAACTTTGTGGCCATCGATAGCGCCAAGCTGGCTCAGGCGGACTTTGGTTCTGCTACGGAGCAGGAGATTGGTGAAGCTACCATTACGAACATTGCCAATTTTGAACAGGCTCGGATTGGCGAGAACTACAAGGCCTCGGCCCAAAGCATTGACGGCTATGCCTTGAATGACCAGGTGAGCAAGTATTACAAGGTGGATAACGACGGCGGGCAGGCCATGAACGTGTACTTCTGGTACCGGGCCAAAACCGCCGGTACGGTGACCGTCCACTATCACTACGGTACGCAGAACGACAAAAAGGCCCTGCTGATGAACTACGCCATGGAGGCGGTGGTGGGCGAAAAGGTTATTGTGAGCGCACCGCAGTACCTGCAAAACAACAAGTATAAGCTGGCGGCGAACCAGACCTCCCCGTTGACGGTGCTGGTGGGCGGCGGCAACAACGCAGTGGAGTACTACTACGACGCCAACTTTGTCGTGGTAGACGTGAAGGTTAAACGGAACGACTTTAACACCCCGGCGGACTACGAGACCCATGAGGTTATCAAAAAGGATGATACCCTGGGAACCACCGGCAACCTGACGCTGACCCCGCCTTACCGGGCCGGGTATACGTTGGTGGGCATCGCCGCCGGGAACGAGGGCGGCCAAACGACCTTCCCCGCCGGGTACGACAAGACCAACGGCACGCTGGCTCTGACCGGACTGACGGCGGATACGGCGGTAACCTATTACTACAACAAGACCAGCGCCACGGAGTACCAGGCCGACCTGACCATCTCTTACCTGTATAACGGGTACAAGCTGGCCGAGGATAAGACCATTAAGGTCAACCGTGACGAGGCCAATGCCATCGACGTGCCCGGCTTTGCCGGGTACAAGGCCCATACCTATATCTTTACCGATGGCACTGTGGCCGGAAGAGAAACCGATGTGGCCGGCGGCATTACGCTGACGCCGACCGCCAACACCGGGGCCCTGGTGATTAACTATAACCGGCTGGATAACACGGTAGTGCTGCCCGGCGTGGATGGGAAGATCCCGGCTCCCGACGATGGGGATAACGTGATTGTGACCCCCGGCACCGGTACGGTGATCGAAGGCCCCCGGAATGACGGCAGTGTGAAGGTGCCCGAAAACGGTACCGGCACCGTGACCCGCCCCGACCCGGACAAACCCGGCAGCACGGAGGAGGTTATTGTCCCCGGCGGTACGGTGGTGGATAAGGACGGGAAAATTACCCTGCCCGGTGGCTCGGAAATCGGACCCGGCCAAAAAATCCCCGGCGACCTGCCCGCAGACTCCGACTACATTGCCATTACCTACTATGCCAACAACGGCACCGGGGCAGTGAAGAAGGAGCTGGGCAAAAAGAACGAGCTGCGGGTGCAGGGAAGCCTGTTCGATGGCTTTGACGGCGCCGCCTTCGTGGAGTGGAACGACAACGGCAGCGGCAACGGCAAGACCTATGCGAAGAACACCGCTGTGGCGGCCAACCTGACCCTGTACGCCCAGTGGAGAACGGATTATCAATACCGGGCCACCATTACCTATCAACCCAACGACGGCACCACCGGCGGAGCCATTACCCGGACGGTGGGCCATGGCACCGACCCCAAACTGATTGCCATCCTGGAGTACAACACCTTCCAGGTCTCCGGCTGGAAATTTGGCGGCTGGAACACCGTAGCCAACGGAAACGGTACCCTGTACCAGCCCGGGGATAAGCTGCCCCTGGCCGACGGCGACGCTAAGGAGCTGTTTGCCCAGTGGTACAAGGTGGGCGACGACGGCTCTATCACCATCCCCGGGGATGGGAACCCGAACACGGGGGCGGATAACGCCACCGCCAAGGGCAACGGCAACACCGACCCCGACCGGAAGGCCGATGGCAGCATTGGCATTCCCAACGGCGGCAGCGTGGTTTCCGGTACCGGCGAGACGGTTGTGTTGCCGGACGGCGGCACCTTAAAGCCCGATGGCACCATCATCATCCAACGCCCCGGCAACGGCGGCACCATCATCATCCCCGGCGACGGCAGCACCCCGACGGTGACCAAGCCCAACGGCAGTAACGACCCGACTGCGGTGATTGTGGTTGTGACCTATCACGAGAACACCGGCGCCTACGACCAGCTGGATGTGAAGGCGGTTGCAGGCGACGACATGACCATTTTGGACAACCCCTTCCAGGGGAACGGCGCCAAGCTCCTGAACTGGGAGGGCACCGTGGCCAAGCCTGACACCGAGAACAAGACCTATAACCCCGGGGAGACTGTCCCGGCGGCCAGCATGGAGCTGTTTGCCCAGTGGTATAAGCAAAGCAACGGCGCCATTGAGCTGCCCGGTAAGGACAACATTCTGGAGGCCCCCAACGATAAGGACAACGTGACTGTGACCCCCGACAACGGCGGCACGCTGGAAGGCCCCCGGAATGACGGCAGCGTAAAGGTGCCCGAGGACGGCACCGGTACGGTGACCCGTCCCGACCCCACCGACCCCAACTTCCCCGAAGGCGGGAAGGAGGATATCCGGGTTCCCGGTGGTACGGTGGTTGACCGCGACGGCACCATTACCCTGCCCGATGGCACGGTGATTAAGCCCGAGGACAAGATCCCCGACGACGTAATTTCTCAGGACTATGTAATTGTGACCTATGACCCCAACGGCGGCACCGGCAACACGATTCGGCAGATGCTGAAGAAGGGCGAGGCCAACCAAACCCTGGACGGCGGCGTGTTTACCGCACCCCGGGGCAAGACCTTTGAAAAGTGGCTGGACGAAGCCAACAACAAGAGCTATGAACCCAATCAGGAGCTACAGCTGACCGGAGACCTGACCCTGACGGCCCAGTGGGTGAACGAGACCCCGGCGCCTACGGAGTACAAGGCGACTGTGGTATTCGACCCGAATACCGATGAGCCGACGGTGACCCAAACGGCGACCCACGAGGGCAGCGCCGTGTTCCAGGCCAAGCTGGATGCCTATAACGAGTCCTTTACCGCTCCGGCAGACTGGACGTTTATGGGCTGGAGCACGACCCGGGCTGCGTCGAAGTTTAGCACGTTTTATGCGGACGAAGCGACGGTGACGCTGAAAGATGGGGACGCCTTGAACCTGTATGCCATCCTGTATAAGGAGGCACAGGATACCGGCGTGATTACCCTGCCCGGCGGAAACGGGAAACCGGAGGACGCCGACGATGTAACGGTGACCCCCGGCGCCGACGCCAGCCTGACGGTGAAGGAGGGCTATGTGGAAGCCCCGGCGGGCAGCGAAATCAAACAGCCCGGCAGCACCGACCCCATTCGGGTCAATGAGGGTACGGTCAATGTGTACCCCGATGGCAGCGTGTACGTTCCCGAGGGCAGCAAGGTTACGTTGCCCGACGGCACCGTAGTCGAGGGCGAAGCGACCATCGATAAGGATGGCAACGTAGAGCTTGACAACCATAAGCCTTTCCAAAAGCCCGACGGCACTATTGTTCTGCCGGGCGAAAACGGGACGACCGGCGATGACGACGACGTTATCGTAAAACCGGCCGGGCCCGGCAAGCCCGCCGGCCGAATCGACGAGGTGGGCAACGTGACCATTACCGAGCCCGATGGCGCCAACGTGACCGTCCCCGGGAACACCCCCGCAAATGGCCGGGTACCCGAAGGCACGGTGATTGAGCCCGACGGCACGGTGTGGATAGCCTACACCGTCAGCTATGTGGACACCAACGGCAGCGAGCTGAAGTCCCCCACCATCAAGCTGGTGAAGGCCGGGGAGACGGAAAGCGTGAAGGCGGTAACCATCCCCGGCTATAAGCTGAAGGGCGACGCCATCCAGGACGTGACCGGCGCCCTGAGCTCCAGCCTGCGCAGCTACACCATTACCTTTACCTACGAGAAGATTACCTCGGGGGACAACAGCGGTAACGGTGGCGGCAATGGCGGCGGCGGAACCGGTGGCGGCGGTGGCGGCATCGGCGGCGGTGGCGGCGGAAGCGCCAAGCCCGTGGAAAAGCCCGATAAGCCCGCAGAAAAGCCCGACAAGGACAACAACAAAGATAACAACAAAGATAACAACAAGGATAACAACAAGGACAACAACAAAAACAACACCGAGACCCGTCCGGCCGACCCCACCGAAACCGGCGTGGCCGATTGGATGTCGGTGACGGACCATGGCGCATTTATGAGCGGCTATGGCAACGGGCAGTTCGGCCCCGACGACCGGATGACCCGGGCTCAGGTGGCGCAGATGTTCTACAATCTGCTGCTGGAGAAGGACGTGACCATCACCGAAAGCTTCAGCGATGTCCCGGCAGACGCCTGGTACAGCAAGGCTGTCAGCACCCTGGCCTCCCTGGGGATTCTCCGGGGGGTAGGGGACGGAAAGTTCGACCCCAACCGCACCATTACCCGGGGCGAGTTTGCGGCCATTGCCATGCGGTTTGCCAAGACCAGCGCCGAGGTGAAGAACCCGTTCTCTGACGTATCGGAGACCGACTGGTTCTACACCGCCGTAACCAGCGCTGTCAGCTACGGCTGGATTAGCGGCTACAGCGACGGCACCTTCCGTCCGCAGGCAACCATCACCCGGGCCGAGGTGGCAACCATTGTGAACCGGATGCTGGCCCGTACCGCCGACCGCAGCTTTGTGGACGGCAATGCGGTGACCTACTTTGTGGACGTCCCCAAGACCTATTGGGGCTACTACAACATCATGGAGGCGGCAACGCCCCACGACCATACCATTGACAACAATGGGACGGAGACCTGGAACGACTTGAAATAACGGTGCGATAGCGCCAAAGCGACCAAGAAGCGAAGGGGCTGGAAACGGCCCCTTCCTTCTCTAAGTGCCCATGGGAATGCGATGGGCATTTAGAGAAGGCGTGAAGCAGATAGGACCTTTCGATAAGCCGCCGGGCGGGCCCCATCGGCTGCCAAGTGGCAGCGGCCAGGGGCTGTTGGGGGAAGAATAGGAGAGATGACGTGAATCTGCATGGGATACTTGACCAACTGGATGAGATTATTTATATCAGCGACCCGGACACCTATGAGCTGCTGTTTTTAAATCGGTGTGCCCGGAACAAGTTTGGGGAGCTGAAGCCGGGGGCCCGGTGCTATGAGGCGCTGCAGGGGGCGGAGCAGCCCTGCCCCTTTTGCACCAACGAGACCCTGAAAAACTGCCAGGGCCACCGCCTGACCTGGGTGCGGCAGCACCCGGAGGTGGGGAGTATGCTCCTTCACGATAGCCTGATTGAGTACAACGGAAAGCTGTGCCGGATGGAGGAGGCCATCGACATCAACCGGTATATCACCGAGCTAAACGATACCAAGCTGGATTTGGCGGCAGAGCGCAAATTGGTGGAATGTATTGAAAACCTGGTGGTGGCAAAGGATTTTCATGCGGCCGTCAATTCGATGCTGCAAACCATTATTGAACACTACGACGCTGACCGGGCGTATATTTTTGAGTTTGACTGGGAAAAAAATGTGACCCACAACACCTTTGAAATGTGCCGGGCCGGAGTGGAGCCGGAGATTCAAAACCTCCAAAACGTCCCCATTGCCGTGGTGGCGGTGTGGGTGGATGTGTTCCGAAACCGGCAGAAAAAAATCAACATCATCGAAGATGTGGACGCCTTAAAGGACGACCCCATCCGCCGCATCGAATACGACTGCCTGCACCCCCAGGGGATTCAAAGCCTGATTACGGTCCCTGTTTTTCTGGAGGGGGAGCTCCACGGCTTTTTAGGGGTGGATAACCCCCGGGCCCATATGGACGCCCCGGAGCTTTTGGCGCAAACCACCTACATTGCGTCCAACGAGCTGCAAAAACGGACGCTGACGGAACGGGTTATGGCGCAAAGCCGTCAGGACCCGCTGACGGGGCTTTGTAACCGGCTGGCCTATGACGAATGCCTCAATCGCTTGCAGGGGCAGGAGGTGCCCATGGGCGTGGGCTTTTTGGATTTAAACGGGTTAAAGTGGATTAACGACACCCTGGGGCACGACTACGGGAATAAAGCAATCCTGCGGGCCTGCCAGCTGATGCGGGAATCCTTCGACGCCGGGCAGATTTACCGGATTAGCGGGGAGGAATTTGTGCTGCTTTGCCCGGAGCTTGGGTTTGGCGAGTTTATGGAGCGCAGCAAACGCCTGGAAAGCGCCTTGGTGATGGAAAAGGACTTGGCGGCCTTAGGGTACGTTTGGGGCAAGGCGGAGGACGCCACCGAAATGGTGCGGAAGGCGGAGCAGGCCATGTATGCGGCCAAACGGAAGTTTTACCTAAGAGAGGGGGCAAAAGCGACGGGGCAGCGCCCGGCCTATTTGGATGCGCTGTTACAGGAATACCGGGACAGCACCTTTGTGGCCTACCTACAGCCCTTGTACAGCATTCAAAAGGGCCGGGTGTATGGGGCGGAGGCGTTGGTGCGGAAGCTTGACCCCCGGGGGAACATCCAAGTGCCCTTCGAGTTCATCCACATGATGGAGCAGGAACGGATGATTTCCATGGTGGATTTTGAGATGCTGCGCCAGGTGTGCCGCCTGTTGGTGGAATGGAAGCCGGTGTGGCCGGAGCTGACCCTTCATGTGAACTTTTCCCGGATTACGCTGGCAGACCCGGATTGTTTAACGCATGTGGACGAGGTGCTGGCAGAGACCGGCGCCGACCCCCGGCAGCTGGTTTTGGAGGTAACAGAATCCTCCCAGGGAATCCAGCTGGAAAGCATGGCCAGCCGCCTGGATGCCCTGCGGGAGCGGGGAATCACCATTGCCCTGGACGATTTGGGGACGGAGGCGGCGTGTTTGGAGATGCTGTACCTGCCGCAGATTGAGATTGCCAAGATTGACCGCAGCCTGATTTGTAAGGCGGAAAACAGCCGCCGGGAGCAAACGGTGATTTACCACCTCATCGACCTGTGCCATGACCTGGGGATGACCTGCGTGGTGGAGGGGATTGAAACCGAGGGCCAGGTAGAGCTTTTGAAGAAGCTGAACTGTGACCTCCTGCAAGGCTACCATATTGGGAAGCCCATGCCGGTGGCGGAGTTTTTTGAGCGGTTTGGCCCGGCGCCACAGGCGTGAGGGACAGGAAAAGGAAAAATTTTTACGGTTTTTCAAATATCCGAAGGCTTTTTTCGGGAGACCGCAAGGGGCTGCGGGGTATTTGTGAGGCTGTAGAATTTTTTATAAAGAGAGGCCTTGCGGCGGGTTATCCGGCGGGAGACGCCCTCTCAAAAAGGAATTAAGAAGGTAAGGAGGAAAACAGAAAGTGAAAAAGAAGTTTTTGGCTTGGTTGCTGAGCGCAATCATGGCAGCGGCGGCTGTGCCAACGCAGGTCTGGGCGGCGCCCGATACCGACCCGGACGGTGGACAGCAGGACATCGCTTCGGCCAGTGTAAGCTACGATGGAGTGGAGCGGAAAAATGCGACCATTACCTATCACCGGCCGGGGGTAACGGGCCCCGACTACAACCTGTTGGTTTTGGTGGACACGTCCCGGAATGGCCGGGATTCGGCAGTCAACTTTAAAAAGATGCTGGGCTCCAAGGGGGACGGCTACTTAGGTGGAAACGCCTCGGAGCAGAGCCAGGTGCAGGTGATTGCTTACCAATACAATGTAGTTAAGTATACTACTGCGGGCAGCTCGGTAAGTGGCCGGTTAGGGGAAATCATCGGCGATGGCGTAGCCAACGAGCCGGTGGCCCTGAATACGGCGATTCAAGCCGTAAAAAGCATGAAGACCAGTCGGCCGAACAACCCTACCGTGGTGTATTGGGTCACCGGCGACCATCTGGTGCAGGACGAGGCCGCCATTCGGGAAAAGCTGGTAGAGCTGACCGGTCTGCTGGACGAGACTAAGGGGGACGCTCTCATCACTTGGCAGCAGGCGGACACACCGGACGCTTTGCTGGCGGAGTTTGCGACCAAGTACACCCCGGCTCACGAGACTCAGCCGGTGACGGCGGCCTTTGCCGAATCCAGTGCGGCGCTGTTCCAGGATGGGGCGGCGGAAAGCCTGGAAAAAATTGCCCACGACCACTATCACGATGTGAAGTTTGAACTGAAATTTACCAACGGGCAAACCATCATCGACCAGGTGACCGGGGTGTATGCCGAGTCTCAAAACAGCTCGACAAGAGTTTCGGCCCAGCTTTCGGCCGACGGCAAAGCCGTGGAAGGGCAAATCAAAGAGCAGTGTGCTCAGGCTGAGACGACCTTTACGGTCAAGGTGCGGCTGGATGCCGAACTGTACGATACGCAGCAGGTGCTGGACGCCGTTACGGTTTCGGCGAAAGACGACGGCGCCAACGGCGGGCTACACACCGGTGTTTTTGACCAAACCATTGACGGGAACGCCAGCATCATCTTTCCGGCGGTCAGCCTGAGCCGTAGCCGGTATGGCCTTACCTATTTGGATGCGGCTGGCGCAGAAAGCGAAAAGTCCCAGGTTATGCCGGGGAAAATTGTACGGATTTCCGATGGCAGCACGGTTGTGCAGGAGGGGAAGCGGTTTAGCGGCTGGAATGTGACCGGCGGCACGGCAAACCCCGATCGGCACTATTACCCCGGGGAGCTGCTGGAAATGCCCGAGGGGAGCATGACCCTGTCCCCGTCCTATGGCCAAACTGCTATTAAGCTGGAAGTGAGCGAGTTTTTCCAAAACCCGGCGGCAAATAAGGGAAACCAGATGGCCGACAATGCCGCTACGCTGCTGAACTTTAGCGAGGCGAAGGTAGGCGGCCAGGCGATTGGCAATAAAAACGTGCAAAGCGTCCATGTTGTGGATGAAGTGGTGATTGCCAATAAGATGTCGGATCCGGATGACCCGAACCGGGTAGATGTGTCCGGCTCGGTGCCCGATGCTGTGTATGCCCGGCAGATTGGGGCCACGGAAAACGACAGCGTAGTGGCCTATCTGGTGCCCAGTGCCGACACGAACGGTGTTTACGATTTGTACATTGCCGGCGTTGGTGGGGTAAAGGCCCCTGTTAATTCGAATTATTTGTTTGGGGAAGAGGTTTCCTATTATGGTCCGAAGGTAACGAACTATAAAACGATTGACCTGACAGCCCTGGATACTACCGGGGTGACCAGTATGAAGGGATGGTTTGCTGGCAATGAAAATCTGACGGGTGGCATTGTCTTTGGGGATAAGTTTGACACCAGTCAAGTTATTGATATGTCCGAGATGTTTCATTACTGTAAATCTCTTTCTTCTCTGGATTTAAGCAAGATTGATACCAGCAGTGTAAAGACGATGAAGAAGATGTTTTGCAAATCTAAGATAGACGATTTGATATTGCCCGATGGATTTGTTGGCCCTGCAACGACAGAGACTTCGTCGATGTTCAATGATGCAATGGTTCCGGCGATTGATGCTAGCAGTTGGCATATGGAAAATGTCACGCAGACATCCAGTATGTTCAAGGGGTGTTCAGCTTCTTCTTTAAATATTACTAACTGGGATTTGAGCTCTGCAAAGGATTGTTTGGACATGTTTAACTCGATGAAACGGATTCGGGAGATTACCGGATTGTCTACGTTAAAGACTTCCGAAAACTTTAGAAGTGCAACTGGAATGTTTTCATCATCGAGCTTAGAAACACTGGAGTTGGGCCCCAACTTTACAACAAAGGGAGTGATGCATTTTGACTCCATGTTTGAGAACCTGAGCTCGCTGGAAACCCTGGATTTAAGTTTGGCGGATTTTGATACGTCTAGAGGACAGGGTTTCCCGCACATGTTTAGTGGAAACAATTCATTAAAAACGCTTATTTTGGGAGATAAGTTTAAATGCAGCTACCACGATATGTCTTATATGTTTTATGGGTTGAGCGCATTGGAAACGCTGGATTTAGGGGCTAACTTTAGAGTTACTCCGAGTAAAACGACAGGGATGTTTAAAAATTGCAGGTTGCTGAAGACCCTGGATTTGAGTGGCATGAGGTTGAATGGCAGTATTTCAGATGCAAAATATATGTTCCAAAACTGCTCCTCGCTGGAATCCATCAACCTGGGGAGCGATGCAGAATACTATTTGTCTGAGGCGAAAGATACCAGCTATATGTTTGATGGGTGTTCTTCTCTGAAGTCGCTTGGAGGAAAGGTTCGGTTTAGAATTTCCTGCGCCAATACCGATATGTCCTATATGTTTGGGGACTGCAGCTCTTTGACAAGCATATCGTTTTATCAGCCAGATGGTAGACCTTATTTTTATGATTTGGCTACTATGAAAGGGATGTTCTCCGGCTGTAGTAGTCTGACCAGTGTCACCATGGATAACTGGCGCTTGCCGAACTTGACAAATACTTCGCAGATGTTTAAAGGCTGCAGCAGTTTAACAAGCATTAAGTTAAACTGGGGAGAAATGGGGGCAGAAGCTGATACTTTCCAGGCTAAAAATATGTTCTATGGGGTGCCGACCAATGCCACCTTGTCTTTGACTGTAACAAAAGATAAGACTGGTCAGGAAGCAACCGAGCTAAAGAATCTGTTCCAGACGGCCTTTGACAATCGTAACATCAGCTCCTATGGGCTGGATGATGAAGAGGAGCTGGAGGTCTACGACCTTTCGGAGGACGAGTTCGAGACCTATGGTCTGGACGAGGACTACGACTACGATTTCGATTATGACAACGATGTAGAGCTGTATGATGCGGCACAGGACAACAACGTGATTGTCCACGACGAAGCTACCCCGGTAGGCACGCACTTTGCCTACAAGATTCGGGTACAGTACACCGGCGACCCCGGGGCCCGGAGCGGGCGGATTGCCCTCAACTTCCCCTTGCCGGAGAATGTGAAGGCCGACGACGACCCTCACAGTGACGCCGCCGACCCCCTGCACGGGGAGGGCCACACCACGGTGATGACCGGCGCCGTTCAGTACATTGCCGGGGACACCGGCTGGCTGGGTGGCCGAATCATTGAGGAGCCCAAGCTGGTGGAAGAGGGCGGAAAAACCTTTGTCCGGGGCGTGTTCGAGGGCCTGTATGCCGGGAACGAGTTCGAGGTGACCGTCCACTGCATAAACGAGGACACCGTAGCGGACGAAAACGGGTATATGAATTGGGACGGCGTAGCCACGGCAGTGGGCGACGCCAACACGGCGGTTTCGGCGGTGTACCGGCTGTGGAACAAGGACAACGCCCCCACCCCGCCGGCAGTGGATACCCAGCGCCGGCTGGTGTACCAGTTTACCGGGGAGATTCCGGCGGACGCGGTGCTGCCCGGAGTGCAGCTGGTGAAGGAGAACGATTCCGTCACCCTGGCCGACGCCCCCACCACCGCTGAGGCGGGCTATACCTTTGACGGCTGGTACGACGGGGCGACTTTGGTGGCGCCCGGTTCGACCCATACCATGACCGCCAACCTGACCCTGACGGGTAAGTGGACGCTGGATGCAACGCAGGCGGAGCACGTTACCGTGCGGTATCGTTACGATGGCACGGAGCCCGCCGGCGCACCGGTTATCGGCGTGGGCTCGGCCCTGATTTTGGCCGAAAATACGGTGACGGTGGGCCAGCAGCACACCCTGCCCCTGATTACCTTTGATGTGAACCAGAAGAAGTTTATGGGCTGGACGCCGACCCTGAGCATTGGCGGCGTCGATGTGCCCCTGACCAAGGCCGGGGACGAGTACACCGGCACCCATAACGGCAAGACCTATCGAATCCCTGTGAAGGGCCAGCTGCTGACCGAGCAGTTCCGGGGGGCGACGCAGGTGGAGATTTTGTACACCGGCGCCTGGCGGTCTTACAGCGGCACCGTTGCCTTTGCCCCCAACGGCGGCACGGGCACCATGGCCGATTGGACGGACGTTGCGGCGGATACCACCGCCAACCTGCCCGCCAACCAGTTTACCCTGACCGACTATCAATTCGCCGGGTGGGCGCTGTCCCCCGACGGGAACGTGGCCTACGAGAATGGGGCACCGGCGGCTGGTTTGATTCGGACCGACGGCGAGACCGTGACCCTGTACGCCAAGTGGCTGCAAAACGAGTACGATGTGGCTTGCCGGCTGACGGGGGTGACCTCCAGCAACCTGGCAACCAAGGTTCCGGCGGGCTCGGCCTATACGACTACCCTGACCGTGCCGCCCTACTATGGTCTGACCGTAAAGGTGACCATGAAC
>CAKTER010000009.1 GCA_934552695.1 uncultured Eubacteriales bacterium | reverse complement strand
GACGGGTTCAATATGTTCAACTACATGGCCCTGGCGGTATGTATGCGGGGCAAGGAAGAAGCGGTGGAGCTCTTCGACGCCTTGGCCGACGAAATGGAGCAGTTTGTAGCCGAAGGAAAAAGCCAGGTGCGCTACGAAGAAAAATACCGGATTGAGTGGAACGGCATTGCCTGCTGGCCCCATTTGGCCCACACCGTCAAAACCCTGGCCAAGGAGGGCGCCGTCATGGTCGGTTCCCTGTATCCCGAGGCCTGGGCCCTGTTCTACGAGCCCGGTGACCTGCGGGGGCTGGCCAAAGTGTATTCCGAAAACCTAAACAACTGCTGTACCGAACGGCAAAGCGCCTCCCAAGCCCGGATTTTGCGGGACTGCCACTGCGACGGCACCGTATACCACATGAACCGCAGCTGCAAAATCATGGATTTTTCCCAAGCCAACGTCCGCCGGATGGCCGCAGAAAAAACCGGTCTGCCCTACACCATCTTTGACGGGGATCAGGCCGACCCCAAAAACTTTGCCGAGGCCCAATACGACACCCGCATTCAGGCTTTGGTGGAAACCATGGCCGCCCACAAAGGAAAGGAGGCCCACTGATGGCACAGGCTGATTTTACCAAATTCCATAGCATTCTGGAGCACATTCCCGAAACCGCCGCCGCCCTCAAGGCCTCCGGCAAAAAGCTGGTGGGCGTTACCCCCATTTATGCCCCCGAAGAAATTATTTACGCCGCCGGGATGCAGCCCTTTGGCTGCTGGGGCGGACAGGTGGATATTGCCAAAGCCACGGCCTATCTGCCGCCCTTTGCCTGTTCCATCATTCAGGCCATTACCGAGCTGGCCATGAACGGCTCCTACAACGTGCTGGACGCCATCCTCATGTCCGTCCCCTGCGACTCGTTAAAATGTACTACCCAAAACCTCAAGTCCGCCTGTCCCCAGCTCCCTCAAATGATTTGCGTGTATCCCCAAAACAACAAGCTGGAATCCAGCGTGGCCTACGCCGTAAAGCAGTTTGAGCGGGTACAGCGGTTTATGGAGGAGCTTTCGGGGAACCAAATCACCGAGGACGCCCTGAACCGCGCCATTGACGTGTATAACGAAAACCGGCAGGCCCTGCTGGACTTTACCGACCTGTGCGCCCAAAAGCCGGGGTTGGTCTCCGCCCAAAACCGCCACGCCGTCATCAAATCCCGGCTGTACATGGATAAGGCGGAGCATACCGCTCTGGTGAAAGAGCTAAACGCCGCCCTGGCCGAGGCCCCCGCCCCCAAGGGCCCCTTCCAAAAGGTGGTGCTGGCCGGGATTATGGCCGAGCCCAATGTGTTTTTGGAGGTATTCGACAGCCTTGGCTTTGCCATTGTGGGGGACGAGCTGGCTCAGGAATCCCGCCAGTTCCGCACCCTGGCCCCCGCCGCCCCCACCGGGCTGGAACGGCTGGCCCGGCAGTGGCAGAATGTCACCGGCGAATGTCTGGTGGCCGACCCCGCCAAAACCCGTACCAAGCTGATTGTGGAGCTGGCCCAAAAAACCAAGGCCGACGCCGTGGTGTTCGTCCAGCTGAAGTTCTGCGACCCCGACGAGTTTGACTGGCCTTGGGTCAAGCAGGCCCTGGATGCGGCCGGCATCCCCAGCCTGAATGTGGAGATCGACCAGCAGAGTATTTCCGCCGGGCAAAACCTGACCCGCCTGCAAGCCTTTCAGGAGCTGCTGGAAATGATGTAACCCAACGCTGCGTAAGCCGCCGGGCCCCTTTTAGCGGGGCCCGGCTTTGTTGCCGCTTGTTTTCTGCCCCGGCAGCCTTGTCCCGTCTGCTTCTTCCCGTTTCTTCCCGTTTCCTCCCGTTTCTTCCCGTCCCGCCCCGCTTTCCTTTCTTCTCCCTTTCCCGCTTTTTCCGCCCGCTTCCCCGCCCTTTTCTTCCGGTTTTTATAAAACAGTCTTGACAATCCCCCCGTTTCCCTGTATAATAGTTTTTGCTTGGTAGTTATGGAGGCATAGCTCAGCTGGGAGAGCGCTTGCTTCACACGCAAGAGGTCAGCGGTTCGAGCCCGTTTGTCTCCACTCCGCAAAAGCACGTTAAACGCAGAGTTTAGCGTGCTTTTTTCGTTTTCTCTGAGTGTTAAAAAAGTGTACTAAAGAGCATGGCTGTTAATGAAAAAGTGTGTCAAATCTGTGTCAGCTTTTGGGCACAAAAAAAGACCCCGTAAGGGGTCTTAAATTTTGCCCAGCCGGTCTAAAATCACAAAAACCCGCAGGCTTTCCAGCGGCAAATTCAGGTGCTCCGGGTCGGCAAAGGCCCCGGCTTTTAGTAGCTTTTCCAGTGTGGGCCGTCCCCATTCCGGGACTTTCTCCACCGTTTGATAGTAGGTTTCCATCGGTTCCTCCTTTTGTTCCGCTTCCGGGGCCCTCCATCCCTCCGGCACCTCGATGTGGGCGCTGTCCGGCGGGTTCCACACCCCGCCCCACACCAGCCCCAGGCTTTGGGCCAGCTTCCCGGCCTGTCGCAGGGTAGCAGCGTCATAAAGCACTTTCGGCGGATTCACCGCCAAATCAAAGGCCCGCCGCAAGGTATGACGGCTATGCCGGGTCCAGGTCACCACCGGCCCCGTCCGGGTACGCCCTTGGGCATACAGCCAGTCCTGCCGCTCCTGGCTGCGGTAGGTCTCCGTGACAAACACGGCCAGCCCCTGCGCCCGGCAGAGCGCCAAAAACAGCTTACACGCCACCTGCGCTTCCGGCAGCAGCTCCCCCAAGTCCCGGCAGGCTTTTGTTGTTTCGGCCATCGGTTTCTCCTTTCCCCCAAACAGGCCCCCTTGCGGGGGCTTGTTTGATTACATACACGCTTTGTACAGAGCTACGATTTCGGGGATTTCTGCCATTTTGGCTTTCCGACCGCTGCCCAGCCGGGCGTTCCCGCCGATGTAGGCGGTGTCCAGACTGTACATGGTCACGTCCTTACCCTCGTGCAGGGGATAGCCGTGTTCGCAAGGGACTTCGGTTTCCATCACCTTGCCGGCGGTGTACGCCTCTGCGGTTTTCCGGGTCTCCACCACATGCAGGATCCCGCCCTTATCAATGTACGCATAATTCTTTTTCATATGTGCTCCTCCTTATTTTTCATTGGTTTTGCGGGTGAAAAAATAGGTAATCACCGCCGAAACCACGGCGGTATACAGCTCCGTGGGGATGGGCGTGTTTTGCCGGACGGCCAAAAAGCACAGCACCCCCACCAGCGCAAAGGTGGTAATGGACTTCACCTCCACCAGCTTGGCCAGCTTCTCCTTCATTTCCAAACCCTCACCTCCTTTCCAGCTCATCAATGCGATGATGGGCGGACTTTGTGGATTGCTCCACCGCCACCATCCGTTCCACCAGATTGTTGTGCTTGGCCACCTTATCCTCCAAAGCCACCAACCGGAAGGTCACCAGCCGGTTGCTCTCCCGGACGCCGAACCAGCTACCGCAGATTGTCCCGGCCAGGGCCAGCGCTGCCACAATGATTGTTGTCCAGTCCATTAGTCCATGCACACCCCCCAGCCAATACGGACGTACCCAGCCCCGCCCTTGGCCGCATCGCTTTCTTCGCTCATGCCTCGGCCATAGTATTGGCCGCCGCCACCGCCGCCCCGGCTGCCGGGAGTCGCCGCCAACTCGTAGCGTGCCCCGTTCCCGCCGTTGCCCAGGCTGCCACCACCGCCACCGCCGCCAACAACACGGCTGCCATTGGCCCCTCGGTTTCCGCCGCAGCCGGTGATACCGTTCATCCCATATTCCGGCAGGGTGCTCCCGGAATATCGTAGCACATCATCGGAGCGCCCCCAGGGATTCCCGCCGCCGCAGCCCCCACAGCCGCCGCCATCCCCACCGGGGACTCCGCCGGGCGACCCATCGCCCCCGCCGCCATAGCCGCCGCCCAGGGTCAGCAGGGCGCCTATCACCGTATCCCCGCCTTTTCCCGTTGTAGTATCGGAGGATACCGTACCTCCGGCCCCTACCGTAATCGCCAGCGCCTGCCCGGGGGTGACCGCAAACTTGCGGCCCACCACCGCAGCCCCGCCCCCACCACCGGGGCCACCATAGCTGGTGCTACTGCCGCTGTTGTTGCCGGTGCCGCCACCGCCACCGCCTCCGCAGGCGGTAACGGAAATAATTGTCACCCCCGCCGGTACGGTAAAGGTGTAGCTTCCGGCGGTCTCATACTCCATAAATCCGCCGCCTACGTTGCTGCCTACGTTGTCCACAATCCATTTCGCTTCTCCCCAACTCATACAAGCACCTCCGAAATACTACCGTCTGCGTTGAACGTTGTCGTTTTTGTCATGCTTTGCCCCCCGGCCGCCGCTGTGGCTGTAAAAGTCTCGGTAATGCGGCCGTTTGAATTAAAGGTTGTCACCCTCACACCGTCAGCAAAAGTCTCAGTAATGCTGCCATCGCTACCAAACACCGTGGTAGCAGCGCCAAAGCCCTGTATGGCCATCAAGCGCAGCCTGTCCAGTGGTGTGCCCAACTCCCCGGGTAGCACCTGATCTACAAAATTAACTACTGCCATTACGCACCTCCACACCAAGCTGCCCCGCAGCGCCGATAATATTGCGGCAAAGCTGCCGCTAATTCGTCCAGCCCTACAAGGACTTTTTCAATGTTGTTAGCGCCTACGTAATTCAGCCCGTCCATACTGGTAGGCAATGATACCCCCGGCACGGCATGAAATTGAGTGACGCATTTACGCACGTTGCCCAGATATCGGGTCATATCCTGAGTCCACGGGAAGCCTGTATAGGTCCAACTGGTTTTAACCGAGATCTTCACCGGGTACCCCAATGCCGTCAGCTCGGCAGCCACCGTTTTTGTGGCCTGCTCCACCCGGTTCAGGTCGGCGGCATTGTAGTAGCCTTTCGCCGTCCCGTTGGCCACGTCGGCAGCCGTCCGGTCCGTTATCATCCCCTCAAGCATCGGCTCCTCCCTTCTCCGCCAGAAGCTTCGTCGTGCCGCTCATGCCGGACGACATGATGGAAAAGGTCTGGTCGGTCACCATCCCTTTCAGCACGTTTCCGAACTTATCCGGGGCGGTCACGCCATCCAGCAGCTCCAACGCCGGGTTGCCCCGTTCGTCGATTTCCGCCGTGTACCGCCACCCGGCCAGCTGCAGCAGCCAGTCGGCCACCGCCTGCTCTGTGGCCAGAGGGTTATCCACCTCCAGCAGCTTCTCCGTTTCACCAGTATCGATATTTTGGGCCGTGTACATCGTTTCTGTGTCGGTGTACTCATTTCGCACTGTAAGCTTGACCGAGTTAATTAGCCCCTTGTCCGCCATTTTGGGCCATCGGCCCATATGGTCTGTGGTATAGGTCTGCGCCACCTCGCTTAGCACTGGCTCCGCAAACACCAGCTTGTCCAACGTATCGAAGTAGCACACGCACCGGGCGGCCTGTGCGATCAGCCGCAGAGCCTCCCGGCAGCTGGTGTTCCGGGGAATACACTGGCCCACTATCCGGGACGCAAGGCCCGCGGGGATGTCGTAGGAGATCGCCAGCCCACTGGCTGCCACAATGGCCGCCACGGCCGCCGAAACCGTCCAGGTTCCCGTTTTCCCGGCGTTGTAATACACACCATCCAACGCAAAGACCTGGTCGTAGGCCGTAATTTTGGCCGTCATGCTGTTGTCGGAGCTCTCAGCGTTGTCGAAGTAGTACCGCCCCAGACTAACCAGTTCCCCATCCACACCGGCATAAACAGTAAGCCCCTGCCCCTTTTGCAGGTACGCATAAATACCGCCGGGGTTATTGATGTTATACTGGCCGTCAGCATTGTTAATAGTCAGCTCCAGAGCCCCCGCCGGAAGGCTGGCCATATCCGGGGCAGTCTGCCGCTGCACCCGCAGGCTGGCTATATCGTCGCTGCCAAATACCTGTACCCGGCCGAACACGACCTCACACACCCGTATCCGGCGATGCGGGTTCGACGTCTTCGTGAATGTAATCCTCACCCGCCGGTAATTCTGTACCGGCATATCCACCCAACATACGGGCTCCGTATTCCCGGTTATGGTTTTGGTCGCCATCAACTTCGACAGCGTGGGGCCGTAAACCTGAATTTTGAAGTCGCTGGCGCACTCACCGGTCTTATCGTCGAAGACAATGGTAAACCCGTCGCTGCTCTGCCCGGTGGCAAAATCAAACCGAATATAAGAAGATATGCTACCGCTATCATTCGATAGGGAAGAGCTCCAGAAGCCACACTCCCCCCGGTTTGCATAGTCGAAAATGCCGAATTTCCCATCCAGCCGCCAGTAGTTGGGCTCCAGCGTAGCCAGAGCTTTGGACATAAATAGTATTCGGTCGTAGAGCTGGGCTGAATTAGACACGGACGCCTGTTTTGCCGATGTAATCACCGACGTTGCTTCGGCGGCATCCACGTCGATGAGCTCAAACACCACTTGCGCCCCCACCCGGCGCACTGCAGCGTAAGGGTCAAAATTTCCTGAAACTGGCTGCATTATTTCACCCCCGCCATTTCCATCCGCAGGGTAACCCCCAGCCAGATATCCACGCCGTCGTCGGTGTACCGGCAGGTCTTGTAGGTGGGCTGTGCGATGTAGAATTCGCCGGTCTCCGTACCGCCCACCCCGGGGTATGTCACCGTCAGGGGCTGCCCGCTATCAATCATGCCCTTCAGCTTCACCAGCTCCGCCGGGGCCAACCAACCTATGGGCACCTCCAGCGTATCCTTCGTCCCGGTAATGTCCTTTACCGTTTTGCCCGATACCATAGTGGCCGTTGACCCCACGGTTTGGGGGGTCAGCGTAAACACCAGGTCTTTGGATAGGGTAACGGTATTACCTCCGTCGGCAATCACAATATTACGCAAACGCCTCACCTCTTTGCTTCGATATGGCTTTTAGCGGGTCGAACACCACGTTGGCCAGTGTCCGCCCGTCCACCACCAGATTGATGGTGTAACTGCCGCCGGTATCCTTCTGGGCTGCAAACAGGCTATTGACCATGCCCGTTGTAGCCCGGCCCAGCCCCGAGGCCCCAAAGCTCACCGGGACGGTGTCAAAGCTCAGTCCGGCCTTTGCTCTTCTGGTTACGCTATCCACGCTATTCATCAACCCCGGCAGCCCACTTTCTAGGCCGGCCGCACCGCCCTCCAGCACATAGCGAAACACCTGTTTTGCCCATTTGGATGGGCTGTGCTCGTCAAAACCATCCTTACCGGTGAACCAACTCTTGATTTTGTCCACTACACCGGTGACCTTATCTTTCAGCCATTGCACCTTGTCGGAAATACCGTTCCAAAGGCCCTCCAGCAAGTGCCTGCCCGCTTCCCGAAGCTCCGACACTTTATCCCGAATAGGCTGGGTAATGTTTTCATGCACCCACTTGCCGATGCTGTCGAAAATTACGGTAAACCCACGGACTATGCCGGTAATCATTGCATCAATCAAGTCCACACCGGCCTGCAAAATCTTCGGCGCATTCCGAACCAGCGCTTTCACCAGTGCAATGACAATCTCCGGAGCCTTTTCAATAAGCTTGGGCAGCGCTTCAATAAGGCCTTCCCCCAGCGCTTCGATAATGGCCACAGCAGCGTCTATCAGCTCGTCCAGATTATCCAACAAGGTATCTACAACAGCAAAAATGGCGTCCACCGCTGCTGGAATCAGAACCGGCAATGCCTCTACTAACCCGGCCGCCAGCTCCTGCACAATCTGCACCGCTGCCGTTGCCAGCTGGGGCAAAGCATCGATAATGGCCTCGCCCAGGGCTTGTACCAGTGTAACCGCCGCCGAAACCAGCTGCGGCAGGGTATCCACCACCATGTTCACGATGGTAGGTACCAGCGTCGTAGCCGCCGACTTTACGAAGTCGGAAATGCCGGTCAAAATCTGTCCCACCCGGGGAAGGATGTTGTTCCCGGCGGCAATCACACTATCGGAAAAATTTCCAATCAACGCCGACATGTCAGCGTTATCATCGGCGAAACCCACCAGCAGATTCTGCCACGCCGCCTTCATAGACGATACCGAGCCCTGAATGGTGGAGGCTGCCTCTTTCGCCGTGGTGCCGGTAATGCCCATCTCGGTCTGCACCACATGAATGGCCTCAGCAATATCGGCGTAGCTGGAAATATCGTACTTTACCCCGGATAGCTTTTCTGCGTCCGAGAGTAACCGCTCCATTTCCTCCTTCGTACCGCCATACCCCAGCTTTAAATTGTCCAGCATGGTATAGTTCTGCTTCGCAAACCCCTGATAGGCGTTTTGAATGCTCTCCATGCTGGAGCCCATCTTGTTGGCGTTATCGGCCATGTCCGTAATAGCCATATCCGCCACCTCGGCAGCCTTGGCCGTATCGCCTTCCAGGGATTGTAACAGGGAAGCGGAAAAACCAGTCACGGTTTCCATGTACTCGTTGGCCGATAGCCCCGCCGTCCGGTAGGCATTAGCGGCGTATCGTTGCACTACGTCAGCCGAGTTTTTAAACAGTGTTTCTACGCCACCAATCAGCTGCTCGTATTCGCCGTATTCATCCAGAGATTGTTTTGTCAAAGCCGCAATGCCGGCGGCGGCTGCCGTTGCGGCAGCCACACCGACCTTAGCAGCCGTAACTAACCCTTTTTTCAGTTTACTCCCCAAATCAGAGGCCTTTTTCGCCGTCTCTTCCAGCCCCTTGTCCATTTCACCGGTGTCCAGCGTGATTTTGGCATACAGCTCAAATACGTTCACTTTACCACCTCCAATCCACACCGGGCCGCAATATCTGCCGTAATCTCCTCGCAGCTTCGGGTATCTTCCGGTTTTTGGTCAACCAATTCAGCCCAGCGTTGCCGGATAGCCCGCCCGCCGCTGATCATGGCCAGATTCTCCGCCGTCAGCATAAGCGCATCGGCCATATAATCCCGGTAGTCCTCCCCCAGACTCTTTTCCTCATGCCGGGCAAGGGCGTACCAAATAAACGCCTTTACTGACCGGGAGCCTCGGTAGTCTCCGGCGCAGAGCCAGAGGAATTTTCGGTCTGCGCCGAGATAAAAAGCCCGGTAAAGCCTTCGTCGGTCAGCAGCTCCGTGCAGTCCTTCACCAGCTTGACCAGATTCAGCACGCCCCGGTACTCCTCGGGGTCTACCCCCTCCACCGTCGCCAGAATGGCAATCAAGTCCTCTTTGTGGGTCTTCAGCAGCGTGGGCAAGCTCCGCCGCACCCGTTTCAGCAAAAACTTTTTGGTGTCCATGCCTTCGGGCACAACTTCCCGTCGGAACAGGGCCGCCGCTGCAGGGTCCTCCGCAATGTTTGCAATGGGGTCGATCAGGTCGGCAATCACGTCCAGCACCCGGTCGCCCTTAATTTCCGATAATCTCATACCGCTCCTCCTTACGCTTCGGCCGTGCCGGCCTTCACATACACCTCAAAGGGCACGGTATCCTGTGCGTTCATGGAGTAGTGCCCCAAAAACTCAAAGGCAAACTGGCCTTTCACCCTGTCGGCGGTCTTCATCTGGAAACCGCCGGTGGACAGGGCGTTCAACAGCTTGATAGCGATAAACCCGCCGTTGGTGTCCCCATTTTTGTCGGAATAGTCCCCCACGATCCAGATGTCGCCGAAGTCGGTGTCGGCCAAATTATTCCGGGGAGTGACTTTGGTAGTATCCGACTTGTCGATGTCGGCGGCGCCAATCAGCCGCTTCGCTACGGCAGTATCCGCCGTTACAAAGGTGCCGGTAGCCTTGACCTCCCAGCTGTCCAGATTCTTCAGTTCTTTCATGTTTTTAGGGCAGTTATCGATATCCTCGCCCCGGTCGGAGTAGGTGGGTATAGCCGAAAAGTTAACGCCGCCGGTAGTAGCACCAATCTGACCACTCTCGCCCACCGTACCGGTGGCCGGAGTAAAATCCGTGGTCAGGATACCGGCGTTCAGCTGGAGCTTCTGAAACGTATCCGCAGGGATTTTTGTAAACTTCATGCGCTTTTCTCCTTTCAATCCTCGGTCAGGTATTCGGCGGTCAGGTTAATGTACCGCCGCTTGATGTTTTTATCGTTTTCGTCCCGGATATTCTGACACCAAGGGGAGCCCCGTTTCAGCCAAATGGCCCCGCCGTCACAAGGCAGCAGCACGCCGCTACGGCCCACCGCCGCCGAAAGCTCCTGCGCCTTCGCATTGGGCCCGGCTTCGCTCTCGGTATAAAACCACAGGTTCACCGTGAGCGGGGTTTCTCCGTCACCCCATGCCGCCGTTTGCAGCTCATATGTCAGCCAGGGGAGTGTAGCGTCCTCCGGGACGCTGGCCTCCGGGTAGGCCGGCATAAACTGCGAAAACCAAGCCTGTAAAGCAGCGTCTTTCGTCATTGCGGGGGCTCCTTTCGTTCAGCCGTAAAGCTCTTGAGCGGTAACGTGGACATAGCCGGGGCCTGCTTTTCCTCCGGGTGGGAGGTCACCCGGTACGCCGTGCCGGTCTTTGTGTCCCGGAAATAGTCGCCGTAGGCCAACACCAACGGCTTATCCACCAGTACGGTATACAGGCTGGTCACGCCATCCCGTTCCGCTCGCCGGGCCTCCATAGATGTATCCAGTGCTAACCGGGCCGTAAAGGACGCCCCCGGTGCCCACGAGGTTTTCCAGCCCCCCGAGCCATCAGCCACACGGGTAGGCTCCAGCCGTACACAGGGGCGGGCAAAATCGTCCAGCAGACTCACGGTTCCACCCCCTTCAGCTTTCGCCAAGGGTTCAGCTGGGCCCTGAATGCGTCCTGCCAGCCCGTTACGGCGCTGGTGTCGGCGCTCCCGCCGCTGGCCTTCGTGTAGCTGTACCCGCCAAAGCTCTCGCTGGTGAAAGGACTCAGTACCGAACCGCCGTACTTCTCCAGCCAGGCTTCGATGTCCCCGGCCAGCGCCACCACCGCTTTGGGCACCGCCAGCGCCCATACAGAGCCCTCGAAGGTCTCGGCGGTCATATCCGCCGCCGGGTACTGATACAGCCCGTCGTTAAACACGGAGCCAATCACCCGGAAATATTGGCCCTCCTGCAAAAACGGCAGCACAAGGCCGCCGTTTTCCACAGAATAGACCCCGGGGTGAACCCCTTGGGGGACCAGAAACCAGTTATTCAGATGCCTCAGAATCGCTTCCAGCATCGTACCGCCCTCCTACTCAGCCTACGGAGCAAATCAACTTGGCAATCTGGTTGCCGTCGGTGACCTTGGCGCCGTACACGTGCAGGCCCTTCACGCCGTCGGCAAACCGCTTTTCCAGCCGGTAAGCCTCGGTCTTAATAATCTGCTCGGCATAGGTGGTAGCGGTCCGCACCTGAGCGGTAACCTCGAAATAGGGGGTCTTGCCGGTGTCGGTGCCGGTGCCAGTGTGGACGTTGTTGCTCATGTACACATCGAATCCGGCCACCCGGCCCACCAGACCATTGACCAGCGCCGTCTGGCCTGCATCGGCAGGGCTCTTGGCAAACCGGTCATCCATCAGCAGCAGGGCATACACATCGGGAGGCACGCAGATAGACCGGCCGGTGTTGGGCACGTTGGCCTTATCCAGCTTCGTCCGCAGCTTTACGATGTTCTCGTACACGTTGTCCTTGGTCAGGGCGATGGGCCCGGAAGCAGCGCCCACGGTGTTGCCCGCAGCGGCGCCGGCAGCGATGACGCCCAGCAGATAGGCGTCGGAGGTGTCGGCCAGCGCATAGGCCGCCCGACCCATAGCGGTGTCCACCAGCTCACCGGCAGTCTGTACCTTGTCCACGTCATCCACCTGGAAATTGAAATACTTCGCCTGGTCAATCTCCAAGGTCTGGTCAGTGGTGGTCAGAGCCGTGGGGTCGGAAATATCGGTGTTCTTGGTGTAAGAGCTTACCGTAATAGCGCCGATAGAGTTGATATGCACGGTGTCGCCCTGATTCTGGATCAGGCCCTCGTAGTCCCGGTTCACGAGGTTGGTCGCTACATGAGCCTTTTCCAGCGCATACAGCAGCCGGGCACTCCACATTTCAGGAATAAAAGTCGTAACAGCCATAGTTATTCTCCTTTCTGATTGAGGGACGCTTTAATATCGCCCCAGTTTGCGTTGATTTCTGCCGCACTCATCTTACGGATATCGTCGGCAGTGTAGGTCTTTTGCGGGGTATTTACAGGCGGGTTGGCGGGATTGGCCCCCTCTACGGTCATCTGGGACACCAGCCCCTTATAGGCCCCGGCCAACAAGGCGTCCAGCCCGGAGGCGTCCTTGATTTTCCCGTCGGCCAGCTCAATGGCGGTCAGTTCCTCGCCGCAGCCCCGCATGGCCAAATCCAGATTAGCCCCGGTAATGTTCTTACCGGCAAAATACGCCCGCACGGCCTTTTCTTTGGCCGCTCTGGTCTCTTTAGCGGTCACTTCGGCCTTAAAGTCCTCAAAGGCTTTCTTTTCCTTCTCGTACTTTGCCTGATAGCCGTCGTTCCCCGCCGCCCGCAGGTCATCCAGCTCCTTTTGGACGCCCGGCAGCTTTGCCGCATCCGCCTTGTAGGTCTCAGCCTCCCCTCTCAGACGGTCTACGGTATCGGTGTGCGCTTCGATGATGGTGTCCACCTGTTCTTCGGCTAGGCCCATCCCTTTCAGCAATTTTCTACTCAGTGCCATTTCAGTCTCCTTTCCTTCGGCCCGGTTCTTCGGGGCGACTGTGGGTATAAAAAAAGCTGCAGTCCCTCGCAGCTTTTTCAAACAAACAAAAAGAGCCTTGCGGCTCAGGTAAGCTTATTAAATTCGTCGGTGATGATTTTCCGGTATTCATCCAAATGTTCGGCAACCGAAGGCTTGATAAACGGCCGAGGCGGCATGCCCCGGGTCGTGTGCCAGTTGCCCTCAGCGTCCTGGAACGGCCACGGGTCGGTACGGCCTCCGGCAACATAAATGCCGGTGCCCATCTCCACATAGGTGGCATATTCTTCGGACGCTCCCACATATGCTGCGGGCTCGTCCGGATCCAGCAGATGGGAGACGCTATTCCGCAGGACACCGGTGCGGACGGGTGCCAAAGCTTTAGCATGATCCTCCGCTGTCTGCCCGCACTTTTCCAGCGCTCTCAGGGCCGCCATTTCAAAAGCCTCCAAAACAGCTTTGGAATTATCCGTGATTTTAATATCCATACGCTACACCATCCCGTTGATCGTTCCTGCGATCATTTGCGCTGCGGCCGCTACTCCTACAACCTTGAGCTCCTGCAGGGCCTTTTGCAAGGGAGTGCTTGTGGTCAAATACTCCAGCCCCCGCAGCGTAATTTCCGGAGTCGAGGCCGTCCACTGCGCACAGACCTTCCACATAGCCCTCTTTTTGCAGCCGAATGGCCAGCCGGTCACGCTTGACGGCGGTAGTTTGCAGCACTGCCGGGTCTACCAACGCCACATCAAACCGGGGCAGGCTCTCGGCCGCCCGAATGGCCGCCAACAAACGGGCTAAAACTTTAAAGTCGTCCATGCTTCTCCTCCTTTGGCCTTTCTGCCCGGCGCAGCTTACACTGGATCCACAGCGCCTCCAACGCCAGAGGAATCAACCCCGCCAGTGCAATCAAAGCCCACAAGATGAGTCCTGCGGCAACAATGGCAAGCATAACTGTAAACAGTGCCATACACTCAGCTCCTCCCCGCATGAAAAAAGAGCTACAATTCTGCAGCTCTTTCTCATTCTAAATCGTCGTGGTACTGACATTCTAAACATTTCTGGCGCAGCTCAGCATTCCAATAGGGCACCGATTCAATATCATCAAGTATCCGTGTACTCAGCGCCCCATCCGCCACCTGCACAATTTCAAGGCAGGTCGTGCCATCTATTTTTCCGTCGATGACCGGGCAATATACTTTATTCATTCAAACACCCCGTTTCAGAGGTCCGGGTTATAGGAATAGGTATACACATACCGATCAGGTGTTTCTTCGACCAGCTCATACCGCCATCGCACCCTTATTTCTCCATTTCTCTGGCCAGCACTTTCTTCGTGCAATCCGTTTCGCTTACCCGCAACGCACTATCTACTACAAGAGCGGGGATTGCACGAGTTTCCAGGTCGTTGGAAAGCCCATTTGGCGCAGTATCCGGGAAATATGCAATATACAGTTTTCCCGATATAACCTGTTTGTACAAAGAGCCAATTATATCCGAGTCATATCCAGCCGCAACGCAGTATCTTCTTGCAGCGTCCAAAGCCCTCCGTACATCCACGCCTAATCACCTTTTTATTTATTCAAACACTTCTACAGTTATTTCACTCAAAATGGACTTTTCCGCCCGCAACAATTTTTTCGCCCACAGCTTTGTCAACGATTACCCAACTCCGAATCGAGTTCAAACGGAAATCGCAAGCAGAGCCTTCGACCACCAGCTTTTTGGCCCGAAAATCTTCAAAGTCTCTGTCCAGCACTATAACACGCATATCCTTGACGGTAAATACTTCTGTCACTCCATATTCAGCCACAATTACTCACCTTCCAACAAAGCCTTGAGTTGCGCCTCATACTCGGCCAAGTTTGCCCTAGTTACCTCGATTTCCTCTAAGGGTATTTTATACTTTTCAGCAACTTTTAGCAAGTATTTTTGTGCGCATATTTCTCGTCGAAGAATTACTTCTGGGGTAATAGCAAAACCAACTTCATGGTTTTGATCCTGCCAGGCATGAAACATTTCTTCCAGAACATCCGATACTGTGGCGTCATCCCGAATAAAAGCAACATTGCCGCCGGAAAAATAAGCTGCATAGGCCCCGACCTTCTCGAGATGCTTTTGGGCTTCCTCTCCCCGTATAATCACCCCGCCACTTTTAATAAAACGCCGAGTAAGCTTTGCGTAGGTTGGCTTATCAATAATCTCCTGCCCCTGGTCGCCAACTCGACGACGACGCATAGACTTCTCCGCCCCGTATTGTGCCTCTTTGGCCGCCCACCACTCTTTATACGTCATGCCCGAAACCACCTCAGATTTTCCAGTGATGGGGTCTCGGGCCCGCCTTGGGCCGCTGGTGGTATCCAAATCGTCCGGCCGTGCCGATACCGTACAGCGACAATTATAAGTTAGATAGGCGGGGGCGCTGGTGTCACCCGGATACATCAGCTTATAGCCATCCACCTCAAAGGGCTTATTCGAGGCGACCATTTGGCCATCCAGCTCGGCGTGGGCATGACGGGTGCGGCTATCTAGCGTAGCCATCCACTTCTTTTTCAGCTTAATGCCCATTTTCTCCGCCGCTTCATACCCCGCCTGCCGCCCGGCGTTCTGCGCCCCGGTCACGGCGGTTCTGGCCGTGCGGATAGCGCTGCTACGATTCATCTCCGGCAGTCGCCGCTGCAGGTCATCCGCCATACCCTTAATGCTCTTTCCTTGTAAGATGGAGCTGGTCACACTGGCGGTAATCTGCCGCTTACCATAAGCCAGGTCAATGCCCCGTTTCAGAGCCCGCTCCTTTGGATAGTACGGCATTAGGTTGGGCTGTTCCACTGCCAACCGGCGCACCGTCTGTTCATCCCACAGGGTAAAGTCCACATTAGCCCCGGCGGCTTCGATGGTGTAGGCCGCATAGTTGCGGTTCAGCGTATAAATCCCCGGTGTGGCGTCGTTGGTATAGGCCACCGCCGTGGCGTTGGCTTCGGTGTAGCGCTTGGCCAGCTTATCCCGCAGGGCCTGATAGCGCTCGCCCCGGCCCATCTGGTTCAGCCGCCACTGGGTATAATACTCTTTGGTGACCTCTCCCGCATCCAAACGGGCTTTCATCTCCTCATCCCGGCGACGGAAGCTCTCAAAATAAGCGTCAATCTCGCCTTGCACCTCATCGGCGGCCTCTTTATACAGCTCGGCAATCCGGTGCTCCAAATCTGCCAGCTGCCGCTCCGTCAGCCGGTGACCTTCGTCTGCCTTCGCCATTATTCAACCACCGTTTCCTCAGTCAGGTCAAAGCTGCGCCCCGCATCCTCTGCTGCCTTGCGCCGGGCCATGTCCTCGTACTGGTCAATGTCCCCGTTCAGGGTCAGCAGCTTTTTAGTGAGGTATTCGTCGTCGTAATACTGGGCCCCCAACAGCAGCGCCTGTACTTCCTCAGTGCGGTTAATAATCTGGTTTCGGGTGTAGCTAGGTTTATCATCAATCCCCGCCAACTGCAAAATCCCCAGAATAAACCGGGTAACCTCGGCCTCGAACTTATCGGTTTTCAGGTCTAGCGGCGCATAACTGGCCTTAATGGCAGTAGCCGTCTGATTGCCCGCCGAGACCGCCGAAGCGTCAAAGCACTGGAAGTCCTCGTACAGCTTCTTTTTCAGCACGTCGATGGTAACACTGTTCCCCTCGAAGGGGGCCTCGATGGTGTGGGGCGTGGCCGTGCCGCCGGCATTGTCCGCATGAGCGGTGCGAAGGGTCTTCAGGCGCTCCACAAACTTCACGTCGTCCAAATCGTCCATCCCACCGCAATTTTCCAGCACCCAGTACACCAGCGTTCCCTCGTCAATGTTGTTGACTAGGTTGGAGGTAATCAGGTCCAGGGCGTCCACCGTGTTGCGCTTGCCCGCCAGCTCCGACCGGCACAAACGCCCGTTTTTCAGCGGCACGATGGGCAGCCCCGGATAATTCCCGCCATCGAAGATTTCTGCGTTCCCCACGGCGGCTTTGGCCTTGATTTGCTTATAACTGCGTTTCGGCTGCAATAGCTCCAAATTTCCGTCCTTGCGCTGCCGATATTCGGTAAACCCGTCCACCTCGTACAGCGTGGCCCGCAGAGGCTTTTCCGAGGTTAGCCGCCAAAAGCGAACCCCCGCCATCAGCGCCCCGTTCTCTTCGTCGTATAGGGGCAAAAACTCCAACAGGCTGAACACCCGCAGCCGGTCCAGGTCCCAAAAGCCAAAAGCCACGCCGCCAATCAGCGCCTGTCGGGCCACATCCATCACCGCTTGGTCAAAGTCCGCACCCAGCTTGTCCTGTGTACGACTATCCCCAAAGGTCACGCCATTGCCCAGTAGATACCCGGTCTCCTGGTCCACGGCAAACCCAAAGAACCGGCTGGCCAGCTTGTGGTTGGCGGTAAAGCGGTCCACATGAGCCCGGCCTTGCAAGTCATACAGAAGCTTTTCATAGCGGTTAATCGTGGGATTTTCCCCATCGTAGTACAGCTGCGCATCCAGCGCAAACCGATAGGGCGCCGAGCCCCGAAACTCGTTGACAGCCGATAAAACAAAAGCCATCCGGCTCTGTTCATTGAGCCCGACGGCAAGTAAATCCTGATAGGTTTTCATGGTTTCACCTCAATTCCACAAGGGGCGATAGGTTGACTTCACCGGCTGCCCCGGCACCCGCCAGATCATCTCTGTGGCGTACCGCACGGCGTCAATGTGGTGGTTGTTCCGGTCGGGATAGCCGCTGATGATCTCGCCTTCCCGGTTCCGGTCGTACTCATATCCCACAAACTCCCGCACCGTATCCGGGCAGCTGCTCTTGTCAATCACAATCTTGTCCAGCGATTGCAGCCACTTCATGGAGTATTCTACGCTGTGGGGGCCTTTCTGGGCGCCCACACACCGTAGCCCGAACTTCTGGTAGTCCGCTACGCTCTTCGGTTCGGCGCTATCCGCTGTAATCAAATCCTCTCGGGTCAAGCCCCGGGCCAACAGCAAATCGGCCGTATCCCGGTTACCCTTCCTCTGCGCCGTTGCCTCGGCATAAATATACAGCGTCCGCCGGGCGGCGTCGTAAGCGCAGCTGTTAAACGCCCAGGGGTCGGGGAAGTATCCCCAGTCCACTCCGTGATAGCTGCGGGCGAACCGCTGGCGTTCGTCTCCGGTAATTTCCCGCAACTCCAGGTTCTCAAACACATTTCCACCGGTGCCCGTGGGAATGCCCAGATACTCATGCTGATAAGCCTTCTCGTTCGTGGCTTTCAGGTGCTCGGCCTCCGCCAGAAACTGTTCGCCCAGCCAAGCCGCCGGGGCCTCCCGGTAGGTGCTTTTGTGCAGCAGCCGGTCGGGCCGCTCTTCCAGACTATCCTTGTTGGCCCAGTTATCCCGGCTGATGGGCGGGTTATAGCTCTCAAAATTCCAAAATTCAGAGCCGCCCCGCATGGTAGATTGCAAAATGGTCCGAATTTCCGCCCGGCCGGCAAACTGGTCTTTTTCCTCGAAGTGCGTTACGGCGATGTACCCGAAGGGCACCTTGATGGACTTGATTTTCATGGGGTCATCCGCCCCCCGGAACAGGATTTTCTGCCCCGTGGGCTTGTACACCAGCTCCATCGGCGCCACTTTGGCCTCCCAGCAGTCCGCCATGCCCAGCTCGCCAATGGCCCAGATATATTGTGCGTACACACTATCCCGGATGGTGTTAGCCACCTTCCGCAATACCAGCGCATGAGCTTGCGGGTGCTGAATCAACAGCAGCGGCACCATGATTGACACAAACGAGGATTTCAGCGACCCACGACCGCCAGAAAAGTCGTAGTGCGTGTGCCGGTGCTCCAGAATATCTCGGGCCACCCCGTAAAACGCCGGGCCTATTTTTTCCGAAAGCCGCACCTCAGACATCAATAACCACCCTCACCGTTGTATCTGCCCGCTCTGTGGGCTTGTCAAAGGCCCCTGTATGCTTTCCGAGGAGCTCAAGGGCCCGTAGCTTGTTGGCATACTTCAATTTGCTGTAGGGCTCATCCGAGGCCGGTTTAAAGGCCACCTCTTTCAACTCCCGGATTACGGCGTCCTGTGAGACCTCCGTTCGTTTTACCCGGCTGGCCTTTCTGGCCTGAATAGCCGCCGAAACACAAGTTTTGACAAGCAACTCCGGGCCGATACGATTTGCTGTTTTTTCGCTATACCCCGCCCGTATCGCAGCCTGTGTAGCGTTCAGATCGATTAGGTATTCATCTACGAACCGCCGTTGCTTCGGCGTTAATTTTCCGGCCACACATTTCACCACCTTTCCGGGCAAAAAAGCTTGACAAATGCGTATTTAATGCGTATAATGTATTCAGGAGGTCAGGAAATGAAGCGAAGAGATTTAATAAAAAAACTGGAGGCAAACGG
>CAKTER010000008.1 GCA_934552695.1 uncultured Eubacteriales bacterium | reverse complement strand
CCACGGCCCTGCTGGCCCTGCGAAGCCATTACAAACAAGGGAATTTGGAAACCGGAATCCTAAAGCCCCTGATTCCGCCGGGGCTGGTGGCGGCAGCGCTGGGCGCTTGGGCGGCGGTGGGCCTGGAAAACGAGTGGCTGCGCCGGGGGTTTGGCGTTTTTTTGCTGGGGATGGGGGTGTGTGAGATTTGTAAAAGAAAGGAATAGGCCCCAGGGCTTGCCGGTTTTGGGGAAGGTGTGGTAAAATAGAACCAAAAATGCGAAGCTTCCGCAGGAAACAAGCTTGGCGCAACAGCGGGGAAAGCAGGGGAGGAACGGCATGAGGCTGGCCCGGGAATTATATGTAGGCGATAGCGTAAAAGAACTGGAAAGCATTGTGTACGCCCTGCGGCGGAACCTGCCGGTGGCACAGGTGTACGGCATTTGCCAGGAGGAGGGGCAAAGCCCGATAACCATTTTGCCGGTGCAGGAGCTGGTGCGGCCCCCTTATGTGGGCCGGGATTTTGTGGTGTACGGGCTGGCCCTGCACAAGCGGGAGGCCTATGGGCTGTTTGCCCAGATTATTGAGGAGGCCCGGGAAGCCGGGTGGCCGGTGGCCCGGTTGGGAGAGTACCTGGCCCAAACCCAAAAAGCGGCCGGGACAGACGCCGAACCGGCAGCGGAGGAAAAAGCGCTATGAGCGCCGGTAAGGCGTTGGGCTTTTTGGCCGGGTTGTTTGGGCTAACGGCCCTGTTTTTTACGGTGGCGCAGCTGGTGGTGTATTCTCCGGCCCATTTCCGGCGGGAATACCAAAAGTACGGGGTGGCCGAAAGCATTGGCATAAAGACCGACGACTTGATGGACGTCACCGCTGAAATGATGGATTACCTGTATGACAAGCGGGAGGATTTGGTGATAGAAGCTACCGTTCGGGGGGAAGAACGGGAGTTTTTTAACGACCGGGAAAAGGCCCACATGCGGGATGTGCAAAGCATTGTGACCCTGTTGCGGGGGGTGCGGAGCTTTTCGTTGGCGGCGTTTATTTTACTGTTTTTGTTGGCCAAAAACACCGGAGGCCAAAGGTGGAGCTTTCCCGCAGGCATGCGGGCCGCACTGGCCGGGGTGCGGTGGGCCATTGTGGCCTTTTGGGCGGGGGGAGCCGCTTTGGCCGGGATGTTGGCGCAAAACTTTTACAAGTATTTTTTGTGGTTCCATCAAACATTTTTTGATAATGATTTGTGGTTGTTGAATCCCCAAACCGATTTGCTGATAAACATGGTTCCCGAGGGATATTTCCGGGACACGGCGCTGTGGATTTTGGGCGTATTTTTGGGGCTTTCGGCAGCGGCATTGGTGGGAATCTCCTTGTATTTGCATCGGAGTGGTAAAAAAGCATGACCGTTTTTCTGCTGATTTTAAAAATCATCGGGATCCTGCTGCTGGTGGTGCTGGGGCTGCTTGTTTTGCTGTTGGTTTGCCCGCTCCGCTATCGGCTGGCCGGGGAAAAAACCGCCGAAACGGCCCGGGCCGAGGCGGACGTTCGTTGGCTGTGGGGGGCGTTACGGGTGCAGGCCCGGTTGTGGCCGGAGCCGGAAGCCGCCGTTTGGATTTTTGGCCGGGAGCTTGGGAAAAAAGCCCCGCCGGAGCCACCGGAGGAATCGGAGGAGCCAGCGCTTCAGGCGGCAGAGGCCCCGCCCCGGGAGGAACCGGAGGAAAAGCCGGAGCCCGGCCCCGAGCCCGAGCCAGAACCAGAACCAAGGCCGGAGCCCCGGCAGCGGGTGTTCCGGGAGGCCCCGCCCAAGGAGGCAAAACATCCCGGAGAGGTCCGGCGGGTGGCCTGGGAAGAGGAGCCGGAGCCGGAAGAAAGGCCAACGGAGCCGCAGCGGCCGCCGGTAGGCAAGGAATATTTTTTGACCATGCCCCGGGAGGAGCAGAAGGCCCTGCTGAAAACGGCGCTGGCGCTGGTCAAGCGGCTGCTGAAGATTGTCGCCCCCCGGGACTATGGGATCGAAGGGGTAGTAGGCGCCGACGACCCCTGTACCACGGGATACATTTTGGCGGGCTGCGGGGTGCTGACGGCGCTGTGCGGCCGCCGGCTGAACATCCGGGGGGACTTTGAAGAAGCCCGGCTGGAGGGATCGGCCTGGGCTGCGGGCCGGGTACGGCTGGGCGCTTTCGGAGGGCTGGCCATTTGGGGCCTGCGGCAAAAGCCCCTGCGGCAGCTGCTGAAGGATTTTTTAGCCGACCGGAAGCAGACCAAAAACGAGGACTAAGCCGAAAAATCGGATGGGATAAAGCGTAAAGAAGGGAAAGGACGGAACGCAAAATGGCAGATACTTTGGATAAAAGCTTACAGGTGTTGTTTGACCGGCTGGACGGGTTTGTTTCCAGCAAAACCGTGGTGGGCGACCCCATTCAGGTGGGGAATGTGACGATTTTGCCGCTGGTGGAGGTTTCGGTGGGCGTAGGCGCCGGGGCCAGCGAAAAAACCGGCTCCGATAAGGGGGCCGGGGGCTTGGGGGCTAAAATTATCCCCAGCGCTGTGATTGCCATTACCGAAGGCGGGGTGCAGCTGGTCAGCGTGAAAAATCAAGACGCCATTTCGAAGCTTATCGACATGGCTCCCGGGGTGTTGAACAAGCTGAATTTTGGGCCCTTTGCCAAAAAAACGGCTGCGCCGGAGGCAGAGCCGGTGGAGTTTGAGTCCCAAACGATTGTGGAGGACTAAAAGCGCCAAAAGCATAGGCCGGGGGGGAAGCCATGAAAACCCAGCTGGAGTTTTATGACAAGGATATTTTAAAAAACATACAGGGCGTGCTGACCCTGCGACCGGAGCGGGTGGTGTATTTTTACGACAACACCCTGACCGACCGCAGAGTGTTTACGGCGCTGGAACGGTGCTTGCAGCGAAGGCTGCCGGGGCTGTTGGTAGAAACGGAGCCGGTGGATATTACCCGCATGCCGGAGATTTTTGCGAAGGTGCAGGAGACCATCCGCCGGTACGGCGACTGCGACGTGGATTTGACCGGCGGCAGTGAGCTGATGCTGTTGGCCGGGTTTCAGGCCGGGCTTTTGGAGGGGGCCCGGCTGTTTTATACCGATTTGAGCCGTCGGAAAGTGATTTCGTTGGGGAGCGAAGCGCTGGCTTACGACATCCCCGCCCTGTCGTTGGAGGATTTTGTGACGGCCCGGGGGGCGGCCTTTGCCGGGAACTCGCAGGAGGAGCCCCGGCCGGAGGATTATGAGGCCATTTTGGGGGTGTGCCGCTACATATTCCGACACCTGCGGGATTGGAAGGATACCTGCGCCTATGTGCAGGCGGGCATGAGCGGAGCGCCGCCGCAACAACGGCAGTTTTGCTGTCCCAATGCGTTCCGCAACCGAAGCCGCCGGGAGGTAAGCCCCTCCTGGAAGCTGTTGCGGGTGTTGGAGAGGGCCGGGTTTTTGCGGGAGCTTTCCTTAAGCCCTCAGGAGGTCCGGTTTGTGTTTCGGGATAGCTTGAGCCGCAAATATGCAACCACCTACGGGATTTGGCTGGAATTGTGGGTGTTTATCCATGCCAAACGGATTTCGGCCTTTGACGATGTGCGGTTGGGGGCCATGATTGACTGGGACGCCGGGGACCGCCGCTGTTTGGTGGGCAATGAAATCGATGTGTTGCTTTCGATGGATTCGATTCCCGTGTTTATTTCCTGCAAGCTGCGGGAGGCCGGGGCCCCGGATGTAAACGAGCTGGTGGTGGCCAAAAAACGGCTGGGAGGCTGGTTTTCCAAAGGGCTTTTGGTCTGCTTTGGCCATAGCCGGACGCAAAACACCGAGGTGTACCGCCGGGGGCTGGATTTGGGGGTGGAAATGCTGGACGAAAGAGACCTGCTGAGCCCGGACTTTGGAAAGCGGCTGCTGGCGGCGGTGCGGGACTACGATTTGGTCAAAATGAAGTGGACGAAGGTTTGAGCGCAATCTTAACAAAAGCTTAAAAGACGGGGAGCGGATTTGGTCGTATAATAGAATAAAGAAACGAATGCAGGGAGGGAAAGCCAATGAAAAGGAAACTGGCTGTTTTGGCAGCTTTGGTTCTTTGCCTGAGTATGGCGGCAGGATGCGGCAAAAAGCCGTCGGGCGAAACCGAGGGGAACACCGGGGACAATACCCAGACCGGACAGGAGGAGCAGCCCGGCGGAGATACGGAACCGGATACCGAAAACGGGGACGAGGGGACGGTGGCCTTTACTGCCTATGTGTCCGATGACGAGGCCATGCATTTGGTTGCCAAAGAGATGAAAGCCAAAGAGGATACCGCCGAGGCGGTGGTGGCGGCTTTGACCAAGGCGGGAGCGTTGCCGGAGGGCAGCCGGTTACTCAGCTGTAAGTGGGCTTCGGAGCCGGACAAGCAGCTGGCAGTGGACATGAACGCCGCCTTTAAAGAGGGGATGCAGCATACGGGTACCACCGGCGAGTACTTGTGCCTGGGGAGCCTGACCAACACCCTGCTGACCTATTTTGAAGCCGACAGCCTGGTGCTGACGGTGGAAGGCGAGGTTTTGGAGACCGGACACGCCGTATACGATGAGCCGCTCACCTTTTTTGCCGACGAAGAATAACGGGATCAACTTACGAAGAGCAAGGGCCGTTTGCGGAAAGCAGCGGCCCCTTTGACTTGGAGGACGCCCGGGCAAAGGTGGGAGCGGCGCAGATGGCCGCTTTGGGCAGAGAAACCGAAAAAGCAGCCGGGGACAGGGAAACCGGCGGCGAAGCAACGGCAAAAAAGATTCGGAAAACGAGTATGTAGAAAGGGCTTGACGGAGGGGAAGATTTGTATTAGAATATAAGAAGCAAATAAGAATAATTTTCTATAAGGAGTTTTTCATATGAAGACAATTGCTGCCCATTTGCATGAAAAAGGCTTAAAGGTGACGCCTCAGCGGATTGCGATTTACTCGTACTTGCAATCCACCAAGGCTCACCCCAGCGCCGAGACCATTTTTAAGCTGCTGGAGCCTACCAACCCCACCATGAGCCTGGCTACGGTGTATAAGACCCTGGACGCCTTTGAAAAGGTGGGCCTGGTGATGGAGCTGAATGTGGGGGAGGGCCGCAGCCGCTACGATGCGGAGGTGCGGAGCCATCCCCATTTGGTGTGCCGTACCTGCGGCGAAGTGTATGACCTGCCCTGCGATGCCTTGACCGGCTTGCGGGAGGCGGCCCAAATCCTGACGGACTTTGAGATTGAAAGCGAACAGCTGTATTTTTATGGGAAGTGCGCCCACTGCCAGGAAAAGGAGCGGGAGGAAAAGCACGAACGGTCAAAATAAAAAAGGATACAGAGAAGGCCCTATGCGTTCCCGGCACAGGGCCTTTTCGTTTGGAAAAGCTGGGACAGCCAGGCACCCTTTGGAGGCGGAAACATACGTTGTAGTAGGGCCCTGCCGGGGCTCAAAAAAATAAGGAGGGTGTTTTATGGCACAATTTACGAACTTTGCAACTCTTTCCTACAACGGAGGAACGGCGGAATCCAACACCGTGACCGGCGAACTGCTGGAAACGCTGGCGGTGACAAAAACCGCCCTGCGGGAGAGCTATGGTTCTCCCGACAGCATGACCTATGCGGTGGCGCTGGTCAACAGCGGATCGGCGGCGCTGACCGGCCTGACGGTGACCGACGATTTGGGGGGCTATGCGTTTGGCAATGGCACCGTTTACCCGCTGGCCTATGTGGCCGGGTCGGCGCAGTTTTTTGTGAACGGGGTGCTGCAGCCGGCGCCTACGGTAACGGCCGGGCCGCCGCTCAGCCTGAGCGGGATGGCTGTTCCCGCCGGCGGCAGCGGGGTGCTGCTGTATGAGGCAGTGCCGACGGCCTATGCGCCCCGGGGCCCCGAGGCAACCATTCGGAACACGGCGGCGGTGACTGGCGGAGGGCTGGTCACACCTCGGACGGCAACGGCTACCGTGCAGCAGGAGTCCCGCTCCGACCTGAGCATCCGCAAGGCGCTAAGCCCGGCGGCAGTGGCGGAAAACGGCCAGCTGACCTATACCTTTGCGGTGGAGAATGCCGGGACGGCAGCGGCTTTGGCCGGGGACGCCCTGGTTTTGAGCGATACCTTTGACCCCCGGCTGAGTAATTTGGCGGTGGCGTTAAATGGGACGGCCCTGGCCGAGGGGACCGATTATACCTATGACGCAACCACCGGCCGGTTTGCCACGACGGCGGGACGGATTACGGTTCCGGCGGCTACCTATACCCAAAATGCCGATGGCACCTGGGCGGTAACCCCCGGGTCGGCGGTGCTGACGGTGACGGGGACGGTGTAAAGCCCGCAAGAAAAAAGCCCGCTTTGGCGGGCTTTTTGTGTGGGAGGAAAAAGGGGGGAGGGGAAAAATAACCGGCGGAGAAGGGCAAGAGAAAAAACAAAGCCGGAGAGAAGTCAGCAGTGGGCCAAAAACTCTGCAAAAATCTTCCGGCTGGCCTCGTCGGTACGATACGAGAATTCCGGGTGCCACTGGACAGCCCACAAAAAGGGATAGGCCGGGTCGCAAACAGCCTCGATGAGCCCATCGGGGGAGAGGGCCATGGGCAACAGCCCCGGGGCCGGGGCTTGGATGGCCTGATGGTGGCAGCTGTTGACCGGGAGCGCTTCGGTTTTCAACAGCCGGGCCAGCGGCGTGTCGGCCAGGATTTGAACGGTATGGCTGGGCCGGTCATAGGGCGGCGCCTGCCGGTGGCAGACTTCCGAGGGGTGCTGGGTGGGTAAGTCCTGATAGAGGGTGCCGCCCCGCAGCACGTTTAAGATTTGCAATCCCCGGCAAATTCCCAAAATGGGCTTGCGCCGGGCCTCCACCAGCGGGAACAGCCGGGCCTCCATGGCGTCCCGTCCCGGGCAGGGGTCCCCGCAGTTGGGGTGGCGGGGTTGGTGGTACAGCGCCGGGTCGATATCCTGACCGCCGGTAAATACAAAGCCGTCCAGGGTTTCGGCCAGCTGCTCCAGCCGGGCCGGGTCGGCAGTCAGGGGCAGCATGAGGGGCAGGCCCCCGGCGGCGGTTACGCTGTCCAGATAGCCGGGCAGCATCCAATAGCTTTCTTTTTTGGGATCCCACAGGGGAAAAACGCCAATCAACGGGTGGGACATACAAATTCCTCCTTTAAAGGCTAGATAAAGGCGAGAGCAACCGTTTGAAAAAACAGCCAAACCGCAGCCGGGTGGGATGAGATGCGGCTTTTTGCGGAAAAAAGAACAGGACAAAAGCAGAGAACGCCTTTGTCCTGTCAATTAGTATAGCCGCAAGGAGCCGGATTGGCAACAGAAAGATTGACCGGAAGAGGCGTTTTGGTGGCCGAGGCCGGAATCCGGCCGGGCTTCCGTTTATTCTACAAGCTGCTGGGCCTGAATCATGGCGGCATATATCCCGTTTTGGGCCAGCAGCTCTTCGTGGGTCCCTTCTTCCCAAATTTTTCCGTTTTCGACTACGGCAATCCGGTGGGCGTGGCGAATGGTGGAAAGCCGGTGGGCAATGATGATGGTGGTGCGGCCCTGGCTTAGGTTGTCCAGGCTGGCCTGAATGTGTTGCTCGGTGACGCTGTCCAAAGCGCTGGTGGCCTCGTCCAAAATCAGGATGGGCGGGTTTTTTAAAAACAGCCGGGCAATGGAAATCCGCTGCTTTTGGCCGCCGGAAAGCATAACCCCCCGCTCGCCCACATAGGTGTCGTAGCCGTCGGGCATGGCCATAATCTCGCTGTGAATCTCCGCCCGGACGGCAGCCTCTACCACCTCGGAATCGGTAGCGCCGGGGCGGCCGTAGCGGATATTTTCCCGGATGGTCCCGGCAAACAAAAACACGTCCTGCTGGACAATGCCGATGTTTTGCCGCAAGCTGGCCTGGGTGACCTGGCGCACATCCTGGCCGTCGATGCGGACGGAGCCGGCGGTAACGTCATAAAACCGGGGCAGCAGGTAGCATAGGGTAGACTTGCCGCCGCCGGAGGGGCCTACCAGGGCGAAGGTCTCGCCGGGGCGGATGTGCAGATTTATATGCTCGCACACCGGGCGGCCTGCCTCGTACTGGAAGGTCACATCGTCGTACACCACGTCCCCCTGCACGTTTTGCAGGGCCACGGCGTGGGGGGCGTCCTGAATGTCGGGCTGAATCCGCATAATCTCGAGGAAGCGGGAAAAGCCGGTGGTGCCGTCCAGGTATTTTTCCATAAACATGGAAAGCAGACGGATGGGGGATACAAAGGTGGAAACATACAGGGAGAAGGTGATAAGGTCTACGTAGTCCATTTCTCCTCGCATGATAAGGAAGCCGCCAAAGGCGATGACCGCCACCGGCAAAATGCTGGTGGTAAACTCCATCCCGGCGGTAAACAGGCCGATGGATTTGTGGTAGTCCTTTTTGGCGTCCCGGAAACGGTCGTTGGCCTGCCGGAATTTATCCTTTTCCACGCTTTCGTTGCCAAAGGCCTTGGTGGTGCGGACGCCGCTGATGCCGCTTTCGATGGAGGCGTTGATGTCGGCAATCTTCTTTTTGACCTCCAGGTTGGCGGTCTTCATTTTTAACCGCTGGGACAGGGTAAACAGCAGGCACAGGGGCAGGACAATCACCAAAAACAGGGCCAGCTTCCACTGGATGGTAAACAGGATGATGAGAGCCCCCATGAGCGTAACCGCAAAAATCAAGACGTTTTCGGGACCGTGGTGGGCCAGCTCGGTAATGTCCAGCAGGTCGTTGGTAATGCGGCTCATCAAGACGCCGGTGCGGTTGTGGCTAAAAAAATCGAAGCTCATGGTTTCGATGTGGTTAAAAATATCCTGCCGCATGTCGGCCTCCACCAAAGTACCCATGTTGTGGCCCAGCACGGTGATGACGTAGTACAGCACGCCTTTGAGGATATAGGCCCCTACCAGAATGGCCATGACGATAAAAAAGGTTTGAAACATCTGCTGGGGCAGGTAGGTTTGCATGCTTTGCCGGGAGATGAGGGGGAAGATGAGGTCGATGAGGGCAATCCCCAACGAGCTGAGCATATCCAAGGCGAAAAGCTTTTTGTGGGGCTTTATGTAGGAAAAGAAGATTTTTAGGGGCTTTTGGGAAAAATCACGAGGGTGGCTCTGGTTCATAAGCGGCTCCTTACAAAAACACGAAAATAACGGATACTTGCCATGGTGCAACGGGCTGGGCCCGGGCTTTTAAAGTATAGAAAGTATAGCATACAGGTCGGAAAAAGAAAAGAGGGGGCGGCTTCCCGTATGAAACGGCCCCCATCAACCCGGGAGCATGACGGCGGCATACAAAAAAACGCCGCATAAGCGGCGTTACAGGTGCGTTATTCCAAAGTTAAAAAGTCCATGGGGTCTAAAAACTGGCCGTTTAAGCGGACCTCGTAATGGACGTGCTTGCCGGTGGCCCGGCCGGTGGCGCCTACGGCGGCGATGAGGTCGCCCCGTTCTACCGTATCCCCTACGGATACGTTCAGGCTGGAGCAGTGGGCATACACCGTTACATAGCCGTTGCCGTGGTCAATCTGGATGTAGTTGCCGTAGGTGTTATGGTACTCGGCCACAATGACCGTACCGGCGGCGGTGGCATAGATGGGAGTGCCGCTGGGGGCCCGGAGATCCAGGCCGGTATGTAAGGAGCTGCGGCCGGTAATGGGGTCGGTGCGGTAGCCAAAAGCGCTGGAAAACTGCCCGGCGCCCTGTAAGGGGTCGCCATCGGGGATGGCTTCCAGATAGGCCAAGGTCTCCACCACCGAATCGGATACGCTGGTATAGGCCACGGTCATTTCGGAAATCTGGAATTCCAGCTGAGCCAGCTGTACGCCCATTTGGGCCAAGGGCTCGTCGGCGGTGGCTACCTCCAGCGCCGCCAGAGCGGTGGCCTCGGTCAGGGCCGGGGCGGCCAAAGCGGCGGCCTCCGCTTCCTCGTCGGGTTCGGCGGCGCTGCTGCTGGGGGAGACCTCGTCCAGCTTTTGGGTCAGCTCTTCTTTGGTTTCGGTCAGCTCATCCAGCCGGGACTGGATGGTATCGGCTTGTTCCTGTAACTGGGAAAGCTGGGCCTGATAGCTTTCGTTTTCGGCCTGGCTTTGGGCCAGCTGATTTTTTATGCGGGTGTAGTTGACGGCTATAACGCCGGTCACGCACAGGGCGGCGGCCAAAGCGCCGGCCAGAATGAGGTGCTTTTTGGATTCGTTTAAATTCACCATAACGCCACCTTTACCAATGTTGTGTCTAAAGTATAACCTATTTTTTAAGACTTGTAAAGGAATTATTACAAAAAGATTACAAAGAAGCGGAGAAAAAGAGAAAAATCTTTTTTAAGATTGTGAACTCTTTGTGAATTTTTGGCGAAACCCATTGGGAAAGCGGCAAAAGAATGCTATACTAAAGCCCAAAGAAAGGGAAAAGGAGAGGGAGCATGGACGAAGAGAATAAAAAGGAAGAAACCCGGGCCGGAGAACCGGAGACCGGGGCGGAAACGGTTGCCGGGGCCGGCGAGGAAATGGCCGGGGCGGAAACGGTTGCCGGGGCCGGCGCAGAGCAAACGGAGGAGGTTGCAGGAAGCGGCGAAGATGCGGAAGTGGAAGCCGAACCCGATGCCGCCGGGGAAGCGACGGCCGAAGCCGCCGGGGAAACGACGGTTGTTTCCGAACCCGCCGCCTCCTTTGGGAAAAAGAAAAACGGCTTGGCGGGCCTGCTGGGGGGCATGGTGGCCTTGGCGGCTGTCGTCGTAGGGCTTTTGGCCAGCGGTGTGGTGGACGATACCGCCTACCGGCCCATTGCCTATGTCAAGGACAACAATCTGTACGTCAGCGACGTGCGCCACGACCCCTATGTAGCCAAGGAGGAGGTTTCTACCGGCGAAAGCTTTGGCTACGCCTATCTGGCCTGGGGCTTCTCCCCCTCGGAGGACAATGGGCGCATCCTGTTCCAGGGGGATGTAGACAGCAACTACAATTATAGCCTGTACAGCCGGAGCACGGCCCCCGGCGGGGAGACCCGGCTGGTGGGCACGGGGGCGCTTTTGTATCAGACCGACCGCCGGGGCGATGCGGTGGCCTATGTGACCGCCGAAGGCGACTTATATTATGTGGGAAAGGGTGACCCGGTGCTGGTGGCAACGGGGGTCGATGCCGAGGAAGAGGCCTTCCGGCTTTCGGAGGACGGGAAGTTTTTGGGCTACCGGGTACTGGGCGAAAGCGCCTACCAGCTGCTGACGTTTTCGGCGGCAACCGGGGAGTCGGAGGTGGTGGCCGAAAACATCCAAAGCTATTTGTTTTATGGCCAGGGCGCCTACTATCTGGACTATAACCCCGACGGCACCTTCCGGCTGTTTGACCGGGCCTTTGCCGCCGCCGAAGCCACGCTGGTGTGCGAAGCCGCCGAGGGCGTGGCGGTCAGCGAGGAGCGGGACGGGCTGATGTATTTGACCGGCGGGGATACTATCCCCTACGCCCAGCTGATTACGGATGACTGCGCCGAGGCGGATGCCGCCCTGATCGCACCCCGGGCCGAGGACTATCCCGATGAGGCGGAGTACGAAAATGCGCTGGCGGCCTACGAGATCAAGCTGAGCCGGGACGAGCTCCGCAGCAAAAGGGAAGCCGGGGAGGAGGCCGACCTGCTTTCGGCCTGCTACTGGTATCAAAACGGGAAAAGCACGCTGATTTCCAGCCGGGCGGTGAACGCAAGCTTTATCGGCAGCGGCGCAGCGGCGGTGCTGGCGGCCCCGGAGGAGGTGGAGCCGGTGACCCTTTCGGAGGTAGCAACGGAGCGGGGCGTGTGGCAGGCCTATTATCTGGGGCTGACGGAACATGCCGAAACCTGGGTGATGAGCCCCGGCGGCGCACCCCAGCGGTTGAACGCTTTGGCGACGGGCTTTAGCAGCCTGGCGGCTTCGGCCGACCGGCAGGTGTGGTTGTATGTAGCGGCCGACGCCGAGGGCGAGCAGCAGCTTTTGGCGGATACTCTGGCCGGCAGCGCCCATGCCTTACCGGTGGAAAGCAGCGAGGTGGAGTTTGCTCCGGTGGGCCACGCCTTTGTTTATAGGACCGACGTTGTAAACGGTGTGGGCAGCCTGTGGTACGACGATGGAAACGATACCGTTTGCCTGGCCGAGGACGTCGACGGATACTTTTTTGAAAACGATGGGACGGGGCTGTTTTATATGACCGGCGGCGGCACCGAGCAGGCGGCGCTGAACTATTTCGATGGGAAAAAGTCGGTGCTGGTGGACGAAGGCGTGGTGTACGCCCAATCCTACGACAACGGGGTGACGGCCTATTTAAAGGATTACGACAGCGAAACCGGGCTTTCGGATTTGTATGTGTGGCAAAAGGGAAAGACCCGGCTGCTGGACAGCGGCGTTTCTCACATTTACCTGTACGAATAAACGCCGGGACAAGGAAAAAACGGCAAACCGGCGGGACTGTGCAATGTGCCGGAATCGCCGGGCTAAGCCGGAAACCGGGGGCGGGCCGCCGGGGCGCCGCCCCCTTTGTTTGTGCAACTTCCTGTGGGGTGGGAAAAACAAAATGTGATAATTTGCACAAAAATGGATGGAAAACATAAAGATCAACCCTGGCCTTTTGGTTGGAATGGATTGCCAAGATAAAAAATGTCATTTTTTAAAGAAAAAAGCTTTCCTTTTTTGGTATTTTGGTATAGAATGAAAAGGAATTGTAGCAAAAATGTACAGGTAATTTCGGTCAATAAGGTCTTTTGGAATGCCGGAACGGGAGGAACCGCTGCCGGGAGAATGGGGCCCGGGAAGCGGGAAAGACAGTTTGGGCGAAAAGATGAGGACGGGGTGAAGGTATGATTTCCAACCAGATTTTGCAAAACACCATCGATGGACTGAAGAACATTACCCGCTAGGAGCTTTCGGTCGTAGAAAAGGAAGGCAAGGTTATTGCCGCTACGGAGGAGCAAATGCTGGGGCGGCAGATTGATGCGGTGGAAAACTTTGTGGCGTCCCCGGCGGACAGCCAGCAGCTGTTGGGGTATCAGTATTTTAAAACCTACGACAACGGCGTGACCGAGTACGTGGTGCAGGTAAAGGGCGAGGACGAGGAAAGCTATCGCATTGGCAAAATTGCGGCCTTCCAAATCCAGAGCCTGCTGGTGGCCTACAAGGAGCGCTACGACAAGGACAACTTTGTAAAGAACCTGCTGCTGGATAACCTGCTGCTGGTGGACATTTACAGCCGGGCCAAAAAGCTGCACATCGAAAACAACGTCCATCGGATTGTATATTTGGTGGAGACCACCATCGACAAGGAAATGAACATTGTGGATTTGGTGCGGGGGCTGTTCCCGGCCAAAACCCGGGACTTTGTGACGGCGGTGGACGAGCACTCCATTATTTTGGTAAAGGAGCTGCGGGAACGGGAGCCCATGGAGGAGATTGAAAAGAATGCCCGGCTGATTGCCGACGCCGTGTTGGCCGAGACCGGGGAGCCCGCCTATGTGACCATCGGTACCGTGGTTTCCGACCTGAAGGATGTGTCCCGGTCGTATAAGGAAGCCAAAATGGCTTTGGAGATTGGGAAGATTTTTGAACCGGAGCAGTACATTATCAATTACGAGCATTTGGGGATTGGCCGCCTTATTTATCAGCTGCCCCTGCCTCTGTGCCGGATGTTTATTAAGGAAGTGCTGCACGGCCTGACCACCGACGATTTTGACGAAGAGACGCTGGCCACCGTGAGTAAGTTCTTCGAGAACAACCTGAACGTTTCCGAAACCAGCCGTCAGCTTTACATCCACCGGAACACCCTGGTGTACCGGCTGGACAAGCTGCAAAAAATGCTGGGGCTGGATTTGCGGAACTTTGACGACGCCATTATTTTTAAGATTACCCTGATGGTGAGCCAATATATGCACTACATGGATCGGCTCTCCTAAGGGGAGGAAAGAAGGAACACTATGGTCGAAGTGGAACATCTTAGCCATGTTTATCCCAATGGCTCCGTAGGGCTGTCGGATGTGAACATACATATCGAAAAAGGGGAGTTTGTGTTCATTGTGGGCTCCAGCGGCAGCGGCAAGTCTACGCTGATGAAGCTTTTGATGAAGGAGCTGGATCCCACCGAGGGCACCATCCGCATCAATAAGATTGACACCACCGCCCTGCGGCACAGCCAGGTGCCCTACCTGCGGCGGCAAATGGGTGTGGTGTTTCAGGATTTCCGGCTGTTGCCCCAAAAAACGGTGTACGGCAACGTAGCCTTTGCCATGCAGGTCATCGAGGCGCCCCGGCGGCTTATCCGCCGCAGCGTCCCCAATGTGCTGGCCATGGTGGGCTTGCAAAAAAAGGCCACGGCCCTGCCCAACCAGCTTTCCGGCGGGGAACAGCAGCGCTGTGCTTTGGCCCGGGCCATTGTGAACAACCCGCCCCTGCTGATTGCCGATGAGCCCACGGGGAACCTAGACCCCAACACGGCCTGGGAGATTATGCAGATTTTGGACGAGATTAACAAGCGGGGGACGACGGTGATTGTGGCGACCCACGCCAAGGATATTGTGGACGCCATGCAAAAGCGGGTGGTGACCCTGCACAAGGGCAAGGTCGTCCGGGATAAGCGGGGAGGCTACGACGATGCGATTTAGTACCCTAAAATACTATTTGTCGGAAGCCCTGGCGGGGATGCGCCGGAACCGCTGGATGACCGTGGCCTCCATTGCGGTGGTGGCGGCTTGCTTCTTTATTGTGGCATTTTCGGTTTGCGTGATGCAAAACCTCCAATATATGCTGGTACAGATTGAGGACTCGGTGGGCGTGGTAGCCTTTTTGGAGGACGACGTGACCTCCGACGATGTGGTACGGATTGGACAGGAGATTAACGCCCTGCCCCATGTGACCCTGGCCACCTACGTTTCCCCCGAGGAGGCGCTGGAGGAGCTAAAGGAGGAATGGAATGCCGACGATATTTTGTCGGGGTTCGACGGGGACAACAACCCCCTGTCCCACTCCTTCCAGGTGGAAATGGACGACATTGCCAACCAGGGCCAGGTGGTGGCAGAGCTGGAGCAGGTGCAGGGCGTGCGGAAAATTAACCATGCCCAAACCGAAACCGACATTTTGCTCAAGGTGAACAAAGTGGTGACCATTGTGGGCGGCCTGGCCATTTTGGTGCTGGCGCTTATTGCGGTGGTTATTATTATGAATACCATTAAGCTTTCGGTGTTTACCCGCCGGTACGAGATTAACATTATGAAATTCGTGGGGGCCACCGACTGGTTTATCCGCTGGCCCTTCCTCATCGAGGGCCTGCTGATTGGGCTCATTGGCGCTGCGATTCCCATGGTGGTGGGCTGGCTGGTATACGATCAGGCGCTGGCGGCTATGACCAACGCCTTCCCGGCCATTGTCAACATTGTCAATTTCCTGTATGCGGTGGATATTTTCGGCTGGCTGGTACCCTGTTCGCTGGTGGGCGGCATGGTTCTGGGTATTATCGGCAGCGTATCGTCCATCCGCAAGCACTTAAAGGTATAAGGGAGGAAGCCGTATGAAAAAAAGAACGCTTACGGTAGCTACCGCCTGGTTACTGGCGGCGGCCCTGCCCTGCAACGTGTGTGCCAGCACCCTTTCGGACTTGCGCTCCAAGCAGAGCAACCTGGCCCAGCAGCAGAAAGATGCCAAGGCGGCGCTGGCCGAGGTGCAAAGCAAGCAGTCCTCGCTGGAAGAGGAGATTAAGGCCCTGGACCAAAACCTGTATGTGGCGCAGCAGGAACTGGACGTTTTGGAGGCCGCCCTGGACGAGGCGACGGCCAAATACGACGACGCCGTGGTGCGCTGGGAGGCGGCCACCGCCGAGAAGGAAGCCCAGTGGGATACCTTCCGGGACCGGGTTAAGTTTATGCAGGAGAACAACAGCTTTGGGTATCTGAAGATTATTTTGGAGGCCAAAAGCTTTACCGATATGCTCTCCCGGATGCAGTATGTAAACGACATCATCAACTACGACAATACCACGCTGGAGCGGCTGAAGGCGGCGGAAGCCGAGATTGCCGAAACCGCTCAGGTGATGAAGGAAGAAAAGGAAGCCCAGGAAGTCATTGTGGGGGAGCAGCGGGAGAAAACCTCTGCGCTGGAAAATTTGAAGTCCGAAAAACAGGCCAAAATGGCCCAGTACGAGCAGGACGAAGCCTCGTATAATAAGCAGCTGGCGGAATTGGAGGCCGGTAGCGCCGAGGTGGAGCGGCTGATTGCCGCCGCCGAAGCCGCCGCCGCCCGAAGCAGCGGGAATTCCGGGGCAGTGGCCTATTCCGGCGGTAAGCTTCAGTGGCCGGTACCCGGGCGCACCTATGTGAGCAGCGGCTATGTGGCCCGCAATAAGCCCATTGGCAGCGGGACGGAATTCCATACCGGGCTGGATATTCCCGCCTCCTACGGGACGGCCATTAAGGCCGCCGGCTCCGGCACGGTGATTACCGCCGGCTGGGTGCGGGGCTATGGCTACACGGTGATGATTAACCACGGCGGCGGACTGGTGACCCTGTACGGGCATAACTCCTCCCTGTGCGTTTCGGTGGGCGATACGGTTTCGACGGGGGATACCATTGCCAAGTGCGGCAGTACCGGAAACTCCACCGGCAACCATTGCCACTTCGAGGTACGGGTCAACGGCAAGCATACCAACCCGGTACCTTATTTGCAAGGGTAAGGCAAACGGCTCTTTGGCAATATTCCAGCAATGGGGATGCCGGAGAGCCGTTTTTGACAGGCCGCCGGGCCGAAAGATTTGGCCCTAGGGGCATATAGTAAAACAGACCCAACGAGGGGAGGAACGATATGAACGAACCGAAGGAGCCGAACAAACCGGAGGAAACCGGCTGGGTGCGCCGGGAGGACGGGCCGCCGGGCCGGAAGGAAACGAAACGGGGCTATTGGCAGGGGGTAGTCACCGGGACGGTGGCGGCGCTCATCCTGATGGTGGCCGCCGGCGCCGGGTTTGTGCTTTCCCAACGGAAAAGCGGGGAGGCCTTGGGGCTTACCGAAAAAGCGAAAACCATGATGGAATACCTGGACCAGTATTACATCGATGACGTGGACTACGACAAGCTGGACGAAAGCGTGTACCGGGCCATTGCCGACAGCCAGGGCGACCCCTATACCACCTATATGAACGCCGAGGAGGTAAATGTGTTTTTGGCCTCCAACGAGGGCAGCTTTTACGGCATTGGGGTCGTGGTGAGTATGGACCCCACAACGGGGGAGCTGGTGGTGAATAGCGTTCTGGAGGACTCCGCCAGCAGCGAGGCCGGGATTTTGCCCGGGGACATCATTGTGGGCGTGGACGGCGAGGACGTGGCCGGAAAGGATTTGGACTATGTGGTGGGCCGTATCCGGGGGGAAAAGGGCACCGAGGTGACGGTGACCGTGGAACGGGACAGCAAGGAGCAGGACTTTACCCTGAAGCGGGCCCAGGTCACGCTGGATTCCGTTAGCTACGAAATGCTACCGGACAATGTGGGCTATATCCGCCTGACCCAGTTCCGCAAAAATTCCACCGAGCAGTTTCAGGAGGCGTTGGATACCCTGAAGGCGGCGGGGATGCAGGGGCTGATCGTCGATTTGCGGAATAACCCCGGGGGCTTGGTAGACACGGTGGAGGCCATTGGCAATCTGCTGGTGCCGCAGGGCCTGTTCTTTTACACCATTGACTACAATGGCAGCCGGGAGGACCACGAATGCACCGGCACCGGGCTGGGGATGCCGCTGGTGCTGCTGGTCAACGGCGGCAGTGCTTCGGCCTCGGAGATTTTGGCCGGGGCGGTGAAGGACCGGGGCGTGGGCACCCTGGTGGGGACCCAGACCTTTGGGAAAGGCGTGGTGCAGCAAATGTACTTTTTGGGCGATGGCTCGGCCATGAAAATCACCATGCAGCGGTACTATACCCCCAGCGGGGCATCCATTCATAAGCTGGGCATTGCCCCGGACGTGGAGGCGGAGCTGGCTGCCGATGCCACCGAGGACACCCAGCTGGAAAAGGCCCAGGAGGTTATTTTGGAACAAATGGGCGAAAAATAAAGGGATTTGGCCCCGGCGGAGCGAATACAAGGATTAGAAAACCGTGAGAGAAGCCGGACGCCGGGAAGGCGGAATACAAAGGGAAGTGCGCCGGATATTTCGGCGGGGGAATACAAAAGACGGAGGCAGCGAGGGCAGATGATGTTCAACGTTTTGGGATTTGGCGACAGCATTGGGATTGACCTGGGCACCTCCACGGTGCTGATTTATATTCACGGCCGGGGGGTTGTAATTCAGGAGCCTTCCGTGGTGGCGGTGGAACGAGAAAGCCAGCGGGTTTTGGCCGTCGGCGAGGACGCCCGCCGGATGCTGGGGCGGACGCCGGGAAGCATTGTGGCGGTGCGGCCCTTGCGGGAGGGGGTTATCTCCAACTATGAGCTGACCGAAAAAATGCTGACGTATTTTATTGAAAAAGCCGTGGGCAAAAAATCGCTGGTGAAGCCCAGCATTGGGGTCTGCGTTCCCGCCAGCGTCACCGAGGTGGAGCGCCGGGCGGTGGAGGACGCCGCTCGCCGGGCCGGCAGCCGCCGGGTGTATGTGATTGAGGAGCCGTTGGCGGCAGCCATTGGCGCCGGTATCGATATTTCCCGGCCCATGGGCAGTATGGTGGTGGACATTGGCGGCGGCACCACCGACGTGGCGGTGATTTCTCTGGGGGGCGCCGTTATCAGCAGTTCGCTGAAGGTGGCCGGGGATAACTTTGACGAAGCCATTATCAAATACCTGCGGAAGCGCCATAATATCCTGGTGGGGGAGCGCACCGCCGAAAACCTGAAAATCCAGATTGGGACGGCCTTTGAGCGTACCATCCCCGTGAGCATGGATATCCGGGGCCGGAACCTTATCACCGGCCTGCCCAAAACCGTGACGGTGACCTCCGATGAGATGCGGGAGGCCCTGACTGAGCCGGTGGAGGCCATTGTGGAAGCGGTGCGGAGCGTGCTGGAGCGAACCCCTCCGGAGCTTTCGGCGGATATTTTTGAGCGGGGGATGGTGATGACCGGCGGCGGCAGCCTGCTGTATGGGCTGGATAAGTGCATCCAGCATGCCACCGGGGTGAATGCGGTCAT
>CAKTER010000007.1 GCA_934552695.1 uncultured Eubacteriales bacterium | reverse complement strand
TTGTCCCGCCGCTTTCCGGCTTTGCGGGGGCTGTATCCCGGCCCGGACGGGCCGTTAACGCAAACGGAGTATCAGGCGTTTTTTGAAACGGTGAAGCCGTTTTTGCACCCTCGGATTGGGGGGATCGCCCGGCTAAAGCAATATACCGATGGCTTTGCGGATTATGCGGCCAGCCGGGGCGTTTCGGTGGCCTTCGAGACCCTGCCCGGCGGCGCACCGGTGGAGCAGGCGGAGGCCTTTGTCCGCCGGGCCATCGACCGGGGGCTGTGTCCCGCTTTTTTGTTGTTGCTCCACGACGACCCGGCCTTGGATGACATTACCTGGCATTGGTTTTTGCTTACCGGGTACGAGGATACCCCGGCGGGAATGCAGGTGGCCTATGCCACCTGGGGAAAGCGGCACGTCCTTTCCCTGCCGCATTTGTGGAATACCGGACACCCCGGGCAAGGGGGCTTAGTTGTCATAAAGCCAAAGGAGAATTAAATCCCTTTGGCTTTTTTTCTATCAAAAAGCCCCCGGCAAGGGGGGCTTAGTGGGATAAAAAGAACTCTACGGCGGGCATTCCCAAAAAGTACCCGGCGCCGATAAAGGCCAGGGTGTAGAGGAAGATACCCAAGGCCGAGTAGAGGGCATAGCTGAGCAGAGGCATATGCAGCATCCCGGCAGGAAGCGACAAAATGGTTCGCAGCACCGGGATGAACCGGCCGACGCACACACCGGGCCCGCCCTTTTGGTCAACATATTCCACGGCCCGGTCGATGTGGACGGCCTGCTTGGGCAGCTTTTTTTTAAAAAAACGCAAAATGGCGGGGCCCACCAGCCAGCCCAGCCCGTACAGCACCAAGCACCCGGCCAGCCCGGCCAGGGTGGTGAGCAGCAAAGCCCCGACAAACGAAAGCCGGGACTGGGCAGCCCACATCCCGGTGAGGGGGAGCACCAGTGCCGCCGGGAGCCCCGGCAGGTTTAAATATTCCATCATGACCAGCAGAAAAATGGCCAAAATCCCATAGGCTTCCAAAAATTGAAGATAAGCGTCCAAAAGAATTCCTCCTGTGAAAAAACCAGCCGCAACCGGCTGGACGCAAACAAGCTCTTGTAACTACATATACGAAAGGGAACCGAAAAAGTTGGCAGGGAACCTTCCCCAAAATACCCGGCGGCTGGGGGCGATTCGTGTCGTTTGCGGGGCGTTTCGGGAAAAAAGATTGCTAAATCCGGGGAAAAAAGGTATTATGGTTATGTATAGTGGAGTTCGGTTGGATTTGTTGTAGGGTTTGGCAAAACAAAGGAGGGCAAAGTATGAAAAAGAGGTTCCTGAGCATTCTTTTGGCTCTGGTGCTGTGCTTGGGACTGGTGCCGGTGACAGCGCTGGCAGCGGATCCCGCCACATTGGAGATTTCCGATGTGAGACGGATCGGGGAGACGAGCGCCCTGATCAATGTGAAGTATGATATGGATGCTCCGCAGGGAGAAAAACTCCTTTATTATGAAGTGACAAAAGAGGATTCCGATACCCCTCCGACCATTGATACCAGCGGGGGGGGCATTCTGCTCAGTGCCAACAGCACGACGAATGTTCCCATCACCCTGCCGGCGGAGGACGCCAATTATCTCTGGGCGGTTGTTATGCGGGATGGAGTGGCGACGAGTCAGGTGGCCAAGCATGAGATCCCCCAGACCATTGTTTTGAATAATGCCTTCGAGTATGGGAATTTGCCCACGACCGACCTGCCGGCGGCATTCGATTACGATCTGGCCGACTGCAAGTACCTGTATACTGTGCATAATGGGCCCGTGGATGTTCAGGTGGCCGGGAAGCCCCTTAAGATTGTGACGACCCAGGACAATGTGTATTTAAATGTTTCCTTTACCAATAAGGAAGAAAGTGATCCGGTTGGGTGCATTACGGTATGGTATGATGCGTCACGCTATTTTCATAGCCTCGTGCGTGGACAGCAAAGCCCCCAAACCGTATGGTTGGAAACCGCCGGTACCTACTATATTCTGCTGTTGGGTGGTGCCAATCAGACGACCGGAGAATACCATGCCGAGCTTTCGCTGATAGATACTACGGGGCTGACTTTTTTGAGAGAAGCGCTGGATGCCTTGACCGGGGACACGCCCCTGCCGCTTTCTGAAGATTTTGAGGTGGGCAGCGACGGCGTACTGTACGCTCCCGAAGACCTGGCTCCGGTAGTGCCGGTGGTGGGGAAAGTGTACCGGATTTCGGCCGCTGCCGGGAGTAGGCTGAACGCTTCCTTTGCGGGAAAGATTCCCGGACTGCCTTATGCCGGTTATTTGCTGGATGAAAACAAGAATATTTTGGTCGCTGACAATAATTTGTCGGCGGAAATACACGAAGCCGGGACGTATTATGTGGTGATGCTGGCTCCGGAGAAGGCAAAGGGCCAGACCTACCATGCCGAAATACAGTTGACCCAGAAGGTGGATTTGGCCGAAGCCATTCGGAAGCTGCCGGTCACGCCCCTGCCTGTGGACTTTGACTACACGCTGGACAGCGGAGCGGAAATTTATACCATTGAGGAGCCCGGCGGGGACTACGACTATGCCGGTAAGCTGGTCAAGGTGGAGGTAGACGACAGCGCCAAAGAGCTGGTGGTGTGGTTCGGCGAAAAAACCGACGACATCAACACGAAGCTCTTCCTGTTGGATGAGCAGGGAAATAAAATTCAGGAACGCAACGATAACAACTGGCGTGGGGATGGCGAAATGGCCCGGTTTACGTTTGCCGAGGCCGGGACCTATGTGCTGGGGCTGTTTGGTTACAATTTGTATGAAAGCGGCGAGTGTACGGCCAAAATCTATCTGGCAGATCCCCTGCGGACTCTGACCGTAGCCGAGGCCATTGCCGAGACTACCGAAACTACAACGCTGCCGGCCTCTTTGGAATATACGCTGGGCAGCGAAAATGTGATATATAGTGGGCTGGGCAATGATGGGAGCAGCACGGCCTATGGGAAGGTGCTGAAGCTGGAGCTGGAGGCCAACAGCCTGCTGGAATACAGTATGTATGGTACCGATTGGAGTATAGATACCCAGATCTGTCTGTTTGATGCCAATGGGGTACGGGTAAGTCGTCAGGATTATGACAACAAAAACGGGAACGGCGAGATAGGGCGGACGGTGGTCACCGAGGCCGGGACCTATTACCTGTTTTTGTGCGGCTACAATGACAGCGACGTAGGCGAATGCACCGGGAGTATGTCGGTAATGGCTTTGCGGAACGACGAGCCCCTGAACTTTACCGACAGCGAAAACCTGCCCCAGCCCGGGCCGGAAGATTTGTGGAGCTGGGACGAGACCAGCCATACGCTGACCCTGCGGGATGGGTTTAGCCTGCAATGCCAGGATGAGGATGAGCCGGCGCTGACGATTCCCGGGGATACCACCATTGTGGTAGAAGGGGATGCGGAGCTCTTTGCGGCAAATTATGGCATTCATTGCCCGGTGGACGGTGAGGATTCGGCGGTGACCATTCGGGGCCGGGGCAAGGAAGTTTCCCAGCTTTTTATCCAGTCGCTTTCGGACTATGATGGGATGTATTGGAAGAGATATGGTCTGAACATTGAAAACTGCTCCCTGGGGATGAACGTAGGGGATGATGGTCTGGATTTGGGCGGCAGCCTGCGGATCGTGGATTCCCGGGTGGATATTGTGAGCGATGACGATGCCATTAAGGTGAAAGATGGCCAGACCGAGGTGATCCGCAGCCAGCTTTCTGTGGATGCGGGCGGCAGTGGGCTTTGGACGCAGAAGGGAAATGTTACGGTGACCGACAGTGAGCTGTCGATTGTGGCAGAAGATAAACCGCTGGATATAGCGGGAGCCTTCCGGATTGAGAATTCGGTTTTCGATCTGGTTGCCGAGGATGGCTACGACGATGTACTTGAGATCGGAGATTCCAAGGGGTTTGCTTTGCCCGGTACGTTCCGGCTGTTTGACCGGAATGGCGATGAGTTTTATACCGGGACCTGGGACGATAAGCTGCTGAAGAAAACGAATGATGCTTATTTCCTGAGTAAGGGTACGGATTATGCGGATAATATCACCCGGGCTGTTTCCTGCTTTACCGTAACGGTGAAGGGCAGCGGGGCCGAAGAGACCGGCGCCGGGCTGTATGGCTGGCACGACCGGGTCCAGGTGGAGACCGACCGGCGGAGCACGTCCTTTACCGGCTGGACCTCTGACGATGTGGAAGTGGAAGATGCCAACCAGCTGAAGGCCGGGTTTGAAATGCCCGCCCACGATGTAACGGTGACGGCCAACTACGGGGCCAGCGGCGGTTCCGGTGGCGGCGTCAGCACCGCCAAGCCCATTACCACCTATCCTCCGACGATTCGGGCGGAGGAAGCCGGCGGCAAGGTGACGACTACCCCGGCCAACCCCAAGACGGGCGATACCGTGACGATTAAGCCTCAGCCCAAGGACGGCAAGGAAGTAGGCCAGGTGACCGTGACCGACCGGAACGGCGATCCGGTGGCAGTAAAGGACAATGGCGACGGCACCTATAGCTTTATCCAGCCCACCGGGGCGGTGACCATTCGGGTAAGCTTCCGGGATGGCGAGACGGCACCGGAGCCCGGCAGCGAGCTGAGCTTTACCGACGTACCCGCCGGTGCTTACTATGCCGAGGCGGTGCGCTGGGCCGTGGAAAACGGTGTGACCAGCGGCTTGGGCAATGGGCTGTTTGGGCCCGACGGGGCTTGCACCCGGGCACAGATTGTGACCTTCCTGTGGCGGGTTATGGGCAGCCCCGAGCCGGCCAGCCAAAGCGGGATGGCCGACGTGGCAGCCGACGCCTACTATGCCAAGGCAGTAGCCTGGGCGGTGGAGCAGGGGATTACCAGCGGCACCGGAGAGAACCGGTTTAGCCCCGATAAGACCTGCACCCGGGCCGAGGCGGTAGCCCTGCTGTTCCGGGCCATTCAGGCCGAAACCAACGGCACGGCCGACTTTTCGGATGTCCCGGCGGATAGCTATTTTGCACAGGCGGTGGCCTGGGCGGCGGCCAACGGCGTGACCTCCGGGATTGGCAACGGGCTGTTTGGGCCTGGGCTGGATTGTACCCGGGCGCAGATTGTTTGCTTCCTGTATCGGGTGTTTGGCAACAAATAAATAACGGAAAGTAAAGAAGCGGGCAAGTCCAATGGGCTTGTCCGCTTTTTGTGTTGGGGGGAAAGAGAGGAAAAAGGGAAGGGGAAATGCGAAGAAAGAAGGTTGAGGGAGGAAAAAAAGGTAGATAGACGGAGCGATTTGGGGTGGGAAAGAACGAAAATAAAAAAAGAGAAGCGTTTCCACTTCTCTTGGATGCCGGTGGTGGGACTCGAACCCACACGGTGTTGCCACCAACGGATTTTGAGTCCGTCACGTCTGCCAATTCCATCACACCGGCAAAATCTTAATTATAGTACCACACACCGGGGGAGAATGCAAGCCTTTTTTAAAAATCAAAGGAAATGCCGTTGCGTTTTATAGGCCGGTAAGATAAAATGAAGCGGGAGGTGCTTGCCTTGGAAAAAACGGAGGCGGCCCGGCTGGCACAGCAGGCCAAAGCCGGGGATATGCGGGCTTTTGAAGAATTGGTGCTGGCCCACGAAACCTTTGTGTACCGAGTGGTTTTGCGGATTTTAGGGAATGAGCAGGACGCTTGGGATGTGGCACAGGAGGTTTTTTTGCGTGCTTATCAAAATATGGGACAGTTTGATGGGCGATCGGCGTTTTCGACCTGGCTGTACCGGATTGCCCACAATGCAGCGATTGATGCGCTGCGGCGGCGCAAAACCGGGCGGGAGCTGCCGTTGGAGGGCCTGAACGATTCGGACGGGGGCCCGGTTATTCAGCACGAAGACCCCGGCCCATCGCCGGAAGAACAGGCTTTGCAGCGGGAGCGCCGGGGGAAGATTCGGGAGGCGCTTTGCGACCTGCCGGAGGATTACCGGCTGATGGTAATTTTGCGGGATTTGGAGGGTCTGAGCTATCAGGAAATTGCCCGGCAGGAGGGGCTGGCGGTGGGAACGGTGAAGTCCCGGGTGTCCCGGGGGCGGGCCCTGTTGAAAAAAGCCTTGCAAAAAGAACGGGAACTTTTTCCCGCATTGTTCCGTCATAAGAACGAAAGAAAGGAGGGGTAGCCATGGAATGTTCTTGGGTGCAGGAGCATTTGTCCGAATATTTGGAAGGCGAATTGCCGCTTCAAGAGCGGGAGCAGATAGAAGCTCATTTGCAAAGCTGCCCGTCCTGTGCGGCAGAGCGGGATGAGCTGGCGGCGTTGCTGAACGCCTTGGGCGAGCTGCCGTCGGCGGAGCTTCCGGCCGGCTTCCATGCGGCGTTGATGGAACGGCTGCATCGGGAGGCCAATAAAAAACGGGAAGGGATTGAGCCGGAAGCAACAAAACCGGTTTTGATGGTACGACCCGGGGGCAAACGGCAGGTCACGGGGCGGTTTGCCTCGCTGGCGGCGGGGGTTTTGCTGCTGGTGGCCGTGGGCTTTGGCGGGCTTTCGGTTTACAGCTTCCAACGGGGGCCGGGCCAGGCCGGGGCAGAGGTAAATTCCGCAGCAGAGGCCGAAGAAGCCTTGGCCGAACCGGAAACAGCCGGCCAAGCGCCGCTCCGCATGATGGCGGCCCCGCCCGAGGAGCGGAGTGCAAATACCGCAGAGACGGGGAATGCCGCAGAGAAGATGGCCGACGCTGCCGGTATAGAGACAGAAGAGGAAGCACCGGAAGCGGTTCTGTTTTATACCGGAGACGGAACGACAGCCGGAGAGGAAAAGAACGAGGCAGGCGAGACGGAGCAGGCGCTTGTCGATGACCGGGCGCTGGCGGCATCGGATGCCGAAGCGGAGGACGCCAAAGACGAGGGTCTGGCCAAAGAGGTCTTGGACGAAGCCGCCGGGGACGGGCTGGCCGCAGACGGGGCTTCCGAAGCCGGTACGACTCCAACGCCTCGAGGAATGAGCCGAAAAGGGCCGGTATTCCTAATTTTGGCGCTGCTTTGTGCCGCTTTGTCCGGCGGGTTGCTTTGGGCCAAACGAAAGGCCGACCGATAAGCGGTTGGCGGAGGGCGCCGAAAAACAGAAAAAGGCCCAACAAAAAACGGAGAGCAAAACACAGGGGAGCCTAGGAGCAGGCATCCCCTGTGTTTTATATAGAATCGTTTTAACAAAAGAATCGGAGAGAAATGACTTTGAATCAAGAGGACAAAGGGCTGTGAGAGCAAGGCGGTTGGAGGGTAGCCCCGCCGGGGCTTTGCGGGAGGCAGCGGAACCGCCGGGTTACAGCGGTTTGCGGTCCCGTAGCTCCAGCCCCCGGTAGTCCGGGCGAAAAACCACCGTAGCGGTGCCCTTTTCCCCGGTTTGGGGCAGGGAGACCGGTAGGCCCTCCACCTTTCCGGCCTTGAGCAGGGTTTGGATAAGCTTTTTATCCACCTTGGCTCCGTAGGCGTCCAGACTGTCCTTCCAAACGGTAAAGCAGCCCTGCTTCCAGTGGCTGCAATAAAAGGACTTTTCGCTTTCCCGCACCTGCCCCTGATGGCAGGCGGGACAGGTTCCCAACCCGTTGGAACGGCGGCCCTTTTTTTCTTCCGGGGCAAACACAATCCCGGGCTTGGCCGTTTGGCTGTCGGCCACCAAAAATTGGACGTAGCGGACAATGCTGCCCATACACCGCTCCGGGGTCATAGTGCCGCCCCGGGCCATATTGGCCAGGGCCCGCTCCCACTTGCCGGTCGTTTCGGGGGAGCGGAGGGCTTCCGGGGCCAACGCAATCAACTGGTTCCCTTTTTCGGTAGGCAGGAGGCTTTTGCCTTTCCGGATAATGTAGCCCACGGTCAAAAGCCGTTCAATGATGGCAGCCCGGGTGGCGGGGGTGCCCAGCCCGGCGTCCTTCATCTGCTCCCGCAGGGCCTCGTCCTCTACAAAGCGCCCGGCGTTTTCCATGGCCGAAAGCAGGGTGGCCTCGGTATAAGGTTTGGGGGGCTCGGTCTTTTTTTCGTCGAGGGTGACTTTTTTTACCGGGAAGCTATCCCCCTGAGCCAAAGCGGGCAGGGGCGGAGCCTCCTTTTTCTTTTTGGATTTTAAATCCCGGTACAGGGCGCTCCAGCCCTCCTCCACCAGCTGGGTGCCTTGGGTTTGGAAGAGATCGGCGTCCACCCGGGTCAAAACCTTGGTGACCGAGGTACGTTTGGCCGGGTAAAATACGGCCAAAAACCGGCGCACCACCAAGTCGTAAACCTTTTTTTCATCGGCGGTCAAATCCTCGCTGCGGCAGGGGCCCTCGGTGGGAATGATGGCGTGGTGGTCCGAAACCTTGCTGTCGTCCACGATGCGGCTGGTAACGGGCAGCTTGGGCAGCTCCAGCAGCGGCTGGGCAAAGGCGGCATAATCCGGGTTTTGGACGATGCGCCGCAGCAGCAGGGGCAGCCGGGGGGCCATATCATGGGTCAGGTAGCGGCTGTCCGTCCGGGGATAGGTAAGGCGCTTGCGGGTCTCATACAGGCTTTGGGCCAGGGACAGGGTTTTTTGGGCCGAAAACCCAAACAGCCGGTTGCAGTCCCGCTGTAACTCCGTTAGGTCGTAGAGCAGAGGCGAAGCCTCCCGTTTTTCTTGGGCGGTCAGGGCTTCCACCACCCCGGTGCGGCCCTTGACCCGGTCGGCAATGGCCTGAGCGGTCTCCCGGTCGGGCAGCCGGTCGGTTTTTTGCTCAGCGTCCCACCACAGGCCGGTGTAGCTCCCAAAGTTGGCGATGACCTGCCAATAGGCCTGGGGCACAAAGGCGTCAATCTGGGCTTGCCGGTCTACGATGAGGGCCAGGGTGGGGGTCTGTACCCGGCCAATGCTCAGCAGGGCCTGATACCGCAGGGAATAGGCCCGGGTGGCGTTGATGCCCACCAGCCAGTCGGCTTCGGAGCGGCACTTGGCCGAGCGATACAGGGTATCGTAGTTGGCGCCGGGCTGAAGGCTTTGGAACCCGGCGGCGATGGCTTCGTCGGTCATGCTGGAAATCCATAGCCGGGAAAAGGGCTTTTTACACCGGCAGTATTCATAAATGTAGCGAAAAATCAGCTCCCCCTCCCGCCCGCTGTCGGGGCGCTTCATCAGGGCCTGCAACACCTTTAGCTGGCTGCGGGTTTTGGAGATGGCCGCCAGCTTCATAGGAGCGGGGAGGATGGGCAGGCTTTCAGCCCTCCACTTTTTTAGGCCCGGGTCGTAGGCCTGGGGCTCGGCCAGGGCCACCAAATGCCCCAACGCCCAAGAAACGATGGTGGTCTCGTTTTCGTAATAGCCTTCGCCCCGGGTGCGGCACTTTAAAACCCGGGCAATGTCCCGGGCTACCGATGGCTTTTCGGCAATGACCAGCGTTTTTCCCATAACGTCCCTCCTAAAACCAGACCGCTTGTGCTTCTGTTTCTCATCATAGCATGGGGCGGGGCCGCCGTCAAATTTGGAGTTGCGGAAGGAGCCGAAAACCGGCGAGAGGGCGGTTTTTGGCGGAAACGGATTGACAAAAGTGGCCGGGGCTGGTACAATGCCCTATTTACAATGCCGGAATTTTCGTGCTATAATAAAGTGGGTCAGTTTTAAGACTGTGATAGCGGGCGAAAGGGGGAACCCCAATGTACCAGTGCGGCGACAAGGTCGTATATCCCATGTACGGCGCCGGCGTAATCGACGAAGTGGAAGAAAAAGTGGTGGATGGCAACCCGGAGGTGTACTATCATGTATCGCTACCGGTGGGCAATCTGCGCTTAACTTTGTCCGACCGAAAATCGGCAGTGGCCGGACTGCGCCCTGTGCTGGACGAGGCCGAGCTGCTGGCCCAGCTGGCTGGCGTTTCGAAAAAACCGGTGGTTTTTAACAGCAATTGGAACCAGCGCCACAAGGAAAACTTGGAAAAAATGAAGACCGGGCGGCTGGACGAGGTGGCCGATGTGTACCGGCGCCTGATTTTGCGGGAGCGGGAGCGCTCCCTTTCCAGCGCCGAAAAAAAGCTGCTGAATACGGCCCGGCAAATTTTGGTCAGCGAGATGAGTTATGTGCTGGCGGTGGACTGGGAGGCGGCAGAGCAGACGCTGAACCGGTTGCTGCTGGGGTAAAAAGCCGCAGGCTTTGACCGAAAACAATCCCGTTTGGGTTAATTTATAGATGACAGAGAAGAAACAACGAAACCATTTCGAATAAGGAGGTGAGAGTATGAAAAAGTTTTTGGAAGCGGCCATGAGCTTGATTGTGATTGCCGTAGCCTATCTGATTTTGCGAAGCGTGTATATGTTGGAGATGCTGCGGTTACAGGAATTTTTGCCTGCCTTTGTACCGGTTGTTTTAAGCGTTGCTATCGGAATCATATTTTATTTTTTATTCTCCAAGCGGATTGCAAAGGCCATTCTTTCCCGCATGGCGACCTTCGAGGACAGCCTGGCCACTATGAGCTTTCGCGATTTAATGGCCGGTGTGGTCGGCGCTGTGATTGGCCTGGTCATTGCCAACCTCATTGGTCTGGCGGTGGGCAAGCTGGGAACCGTCGGCATCGGCATTGTAGTGGTGCTGAATGTGATTTTTGCCTCGTTGGGCTTCCGGGTCGGCCAGCGGAAAAAGGACGAAGTGACACTGCCCGTGCCGCCGCCGGCGCTGAAGGGGCCCGAGGTCTCCTTTGGGAGCCGGAAGGGTACCCCCGGGCGGCCTAAAATCCTGGATACCAGCGTCATCATCGACGGCCGGATTTTGGACATTTTGCATACCGGGTTTATGGAAGGGAAAATCATCATCCCCGAGTTTGTACTGGACGAGCTGCGGCACATTGCCGATTCGGCCGACGCCCAAAAGCGGAAGCGGGGCCGCCGGGGCCTGGATATTTTAAACGATATCCAGCGGCAGCTGACGGTTCCGGTGGAAATTATGGATTTCCCGGTGAAGGAGCCCATGGAGGTGGATTCCCGGCTGCTGAAAATGGCGGCCAAAATGGACGCCTATGTGGTGACCAACGATTACAATCTCAACAAGGTGGCCGCCTTTCAGGGCGTGCGGGTGCTGAACATCAACGAGCTGGCCAATGCGGTCAAGTCGGTGGTGCTGCCCGGCGAGGATATGCGGGTGGCTATTATTAAGGAAGGAAAAGAGCACGGACAGGGCGTGGCCTACCTCAGCGATGGAACCATGATCGTGGTGGAGGGCGGCAGCCGTTGCCTGGGGGAGACCCGGGACGTGACGGTGACCAGTGCGCTGCAAACCGCAGCGGGCCGGATGATTTTTGCCCGGCTCAAGGATTCGTAACCCAGAGGGGCCCGGAGGTTTCCGGGCCTTTCTTACGAGAGGTGGAGCATGGAAAAAGCGTTTTGTACGGCAGTAATTGTGGCGGCCGGGTCGGGCCTGCGGATGGGCGGCCCGGTGAAAAAGCAGTTCCGGCTGCTGGGGGGCAAGCCGGTGCTGGCCCACACGCTGGCGGCGGCGGAAGCGGCGGAAGCCGTGGACGCTGTGGTGCTGGTGCTGGGGGCCGGGGAGACCTTCCCGGTGGGAGATTTTCCCAAGGTACGGGCTGTGGTGACCGGCGGGGCTACCCGGACGGATTCGGTGCGGGCGGGGCTGTTGGCTTTGCCGCGGGAAACCGAGGTGGTACTCATCCACGACGGGGTGCGGCCGTTGGCCAGCCCGGCCTTATTTGCCCGGGTGGCAGAGCTGGCGCTGGAAAAGGGGGCCTGTATTCCGGTGCTGCCGGTAGCCGATACCATGAAGGCAGTGGATGAGGCCGGACGAGTGAGACAGACCCTGCGGCGGGACGAGCTGGTACGGGTGCAAACGCCCCAGGGGTTCCGCCGGGCTGTGATTGAGGCGGCCTATGCCCGGGCGGGGCAGGGGGCTACCGACGACGCCGCCTTGGTGGAAGCCGCCGGGTTCCCCGTGTGGACGGTAGCGGGGGAGGAGTCGAACGAAAAGCTGACCACCCCCCGGGACCTGCAATTGGCCCGGTGGCTGTGGGAGGAAGGAGGACGGGAATGAAGGAAGTGACCGTGTATACCGACGGCGCCTGTTCCGGGAACCCGGGGCCCGGGGGCTATGGCGCTGTGCTGCTTTACGGCACAGCCCGAAAGGAGCTGGCGGCAGGCTATCGAAAAACCACCAACAACCGGATGGAGATTATGGCGGTGATTGCCGCCCTTTCGGCTTTGCGGGAACCCTGTATTGTCACGCTTTATAGCGATTCCAAATATGTGGTGGACGCCATCAACAAGGGCTGGGTACGGGGCTGGCAAAGCCGGAACTGGATGCGTACCCGCACGGAGCGAGCCTCGAATGTAGATTTGTGGCAGCAGCTGTTAGAGCTTTTGGAAAAGCACCGGGTGACGTTTTGCTGGGTAAAGGGCCATGCCGATAACCCGGAAAACGAGCGGTGCGATGCCCTGGCCCGGGCGGCCCTGCGGGAGGGGGATTCTCTTTTGGAGGACAAAGGCTTTTTGTGAGCGGTGATTTGTGACAGAAGTGGGAAACATTAAAAAGAATCGAGGAAGTTTTGACAAATTGAGCAAACAACAATTCAAAATTCTGACGATTTGAAAAGAAATGTGTGACAAATGGCCTAAAAAATGCGAAAATTCGGGGCATTTGTTGTAAACTTTGTTTGACTTTGCTGGCAAGATATGGTATTCTCATAGTGTTACCAAATCAATTTGCTTTGAGAAGTAGGAGGAATACCATGAAAAAAGGCACCGTGAAATGGTTCAATGCAGAAAAAGGTTTTGGGTTTATTACCGTTCCCGGCGAGGACGACGTTTTTGTACATTTCTCGGCCATTCAGGGCGAAGGCTACAAAACGCTGGAGGAAGGCCAGAGCGTAGAGTTTGAAGTGGTACAGGGCGCCAAGGGCCCCCAGGCTGCCAACGTAGTCAAACTGTAAAGAAAACCCAAGGGCAAAGGGCGTCTTTCTTCGGAAAGGCGCTTTTTTGTTAAGGACGGGAAAGTAGGGGAGAAGGGTCTGCTTTTTGCGGGGAGAGGGGGAATCGGGGCCGGACGGAAAAAATGCCCTTTTGTTTACGTCGCCAAAAAAGTTTAAAATTTTTCTTTCCACGGGCCGGGATTTGGTATATAATAGGTGCGTTATGGGCCCGGTTCCGGTAAACGGGGCTCAAATCTGGGGCAGGGAGCCTGCCATTTTAAAGGAGCCTTTATTGTATGAAACAAAAACGAGAAGACATTCGTAACATTGCCATTATTGCCCACGTTGACCATGGCAAAACCACGCTGGTGGACGAGCTGTTAAAGCAGAGCGGCACCTTCCGGCAAAATCAGGTGGTGGCCGAGCGGGTCATGGATTCCGGCGATATTGAACGGGAGCGGGGGATTACCATCCTTTCCAAAAACACCTCCGTTCACTACAACGGGGTTAAAATCAACATCATCGATACCCCCGGCCACGCCGACTTTGGCGGCGAGGTGGAACGGGTTTTAAAAATGGTTAACGGCGTGGTGCTGGTGGTAGACGCCTTTGAGGGGCCCATGCCCCAGACCCGGTTTGTGCTGCGGAAGGCGCTGGATTTGGATTTGCCGGTGGTCGTGTGTCTGAACAAGGTGGACCGGCCCGAAGCCCGGCCCGCCGAGGTGGTGGACGAGGTGCTGGAACTGTTTATGGAGCTGGAGGCCAGCGACGACCAGCTGGATTCCCCCTTTGTGTATGCCTCCGCCCGGCAGGGGTGGGCCAGCCGTACCCCGGATGGGGAGCACGATGGGATGCGCCCCCTGTTCGAGACCATTTTGGAGCATATCCCTGCCCCCGAAGGCGACCCCGAAGCCCCGGTGCAGACCCTCATTTCCACCATTGACTACAGCGAGTATGTGGGCCGGATTGGCATTGGCAAGGTGGAAAGCGGCACCCTGCGGGTGAACGATGAAGTGATTTTGCTGAACCACCACAACCCCGAGTTTTCGGACCGGGTGAAGATTAGCAAGCTGTATACCTTTGAGGGCCTGAACCGGGTAGAGGCCCGGGAGGTCTCCTGCGGGGACATTGCCGCTATTTCCGGCATTGCCGATATTCGCATTGGCGATACCATCTGTTCCCCGGCCCGGCCCGAGGCGTTGCCCTTTGTAAAGATTTCCGAGCCCACCCTGTCCATGGTGTTTTCGGTCAACGATAGCCCCTTTGCGGGGCAGGAGGGCAAGTTCGTAACCTCCCGGCATTTGCGGGAGCGGCTGTATAAGGAGCTGCGTACCGACGTGAGCCTGCGGGTGGAGGATACCGAAAGCACCGAGGCTTTCCGGGTGTTTGGCCGGGGCGAGCTGCATCTGTCCATCCTGATTGAGACCATGCGCCGGGAGGGCTATGAGTTCCAGGTTTCGAAGCCCGAGGTGTTATTTAAGGAAGAAAACGGGAAAAAGATGGAGCCCATGGAGAACGTGATTATCGACGTTCCCGAGGAATATGTGGGCATTGTAATTGAAAAGCTGGGCAGCCGGAAGGGCGAAATGCAGAACATGACCCCCGGCCGGGGCGGCAACACCCGGTTGGAGTTTTTGATTCCCGCCCGGGGCATGATTGGTTACCGGGGCGACTTTTTGACCGACACCCGGGGCCACGGCATTATGAACTCCCTGTTTGCCGGGTATGGCCCCTACCGGGGGGATATTCCCCGGCGGAGCCAGGGCTCTCTGGTGGCGTTTGAAACCGGCGAGTCCATTACCTACGGCCTGTTTAATGCGCAGGAACGGGGCGACCTGTTCATTGGACCCGGCGTGCGGGTTTACGAGGGCATGATTATTGGCCGCAACGCCCGTAGCGACGATATGGACGTGAACGTTTGCAAAAAGAAGCAGCTGACCAATACCCGGGCTTCGGGCTCCGACGATGCCTTAAAGCTGGTGACGCCCATCACCATGAGCCTGGAGGAGTGCCTGGAATTTATTGCCGATGACGAGCTGGTGGAGGTTACGCCTCTGAACCTGCGGATGCGGAAGAAGATTTTGGACAACAACCTACGGCGGAAGGCTCGCTACGCCAATCAAAAGCAGTAAGCCCGGGTTGCCAGCCGGCAGCCGGAGGCCGACGGAAAGGAGCGTATCATGGAAGAGGAAAAGAAATTAACCCCCCAACCGGAAGAAACGACAACGACCCCACCCGCTGCCCCCGGGGAACCGGTAGGCGGCTGGCCCGAGGAAGTCCAAAAAGAAGCGGCGCAGCCGGTGGTGGATAAGGCTCCGGTAACCCGCAGTGCCCAAAAGGCTGCCGCAGACAAGCCCCCCAAACCCAAGCCCTTTAAAACCGTGTTCTGGATTACCCAGGTGCTGACCGTTCTGTTTTTGGTGCTGTTTGTGTTTGCCATGATTGAGCGGGGCTTTTTCACCACCTACCTGGCTACCTACGGCGTGCTGATTGTCGGTTTGGTGGCGGCGGTGGTGGCGCTGCTGCGAAAGGACTGGAAAGTGGCCTTACTGGATGCGGTGGTCGGCGGCGGTTGCTTTGGAATTTATCTTTTGCTGACCCAATTTGTGTTCCGGTGATTTTGAAAACCGGAGAAAACGAAAGGAATTTTTGGAAAAAGAAAGCAACCGTAGGATATGAGGTAAAAATACCCCGGTTCCCGGAGAAAAAGCAGAAATATGCTTCAAAAGCAGATTTGCACAAAACGGGGGCCGGGGTTATTATAATACCAGTGTTAGCACTCAGCACTATCGAGTGCTAACAAATGACAAAGCTTCGATTAAGGAGGAAACATCCATGAAAATTAAACCTTTGGCCGATAAGATTGTTGTAAAACCTTTGGAAGTGGAAGAAAAGACCAAGTCCGGTCTGCTGCTGACCGCTGCCAGCAAGGAAAAGCCCCCCGTTGGCGAAGTTATCGCCGTGGGCCCCGGCGGTGTGGTGAATGGGGATAAGATTGAAATGGTCGTGAAGCCCGGCGACCGTATTGTGTACTCCAAGGCTCCCTTTGCTACCATCGAGGTAGTGCTGGAGGACGAGACCTTTATTATGCTGCGTCAGAACGAAGTGCTGGGCATCATCGAGGACTAAGCTCCCGGCCCATCCCATTTAAAAAATAAATCACTCATTTGGAGGGAATTGTTATGGCAAAAGAAATTAAGTATAGCACCGAAGCCAGAAAAGGCTTGGAGATTGGCGTTAATAAGCTGGCCGACACCGTAAAGGTCACGCTGGGCCCCAAGGGCCGGAACGTGGTTCTGGATAAAAAGTATGGCGCTCCTCTGATTACCAACGACGGCGTAACCATCGCCCGGGATATCGAGCTGGAAGACCCCTATGAAAACATGGGCGCCCAGCTGGTGAAGGAAGTTGCCACCCAGACCAACGACGTGGCCGGTGACGGCACCACCACCGCTACCGTGCTGGCGCAGGCCATGATTCAGGAAGGCCTGAAGAACGTAGCCGCCGGCGCCAACGCCATCATCCTGCGGAAGGGGATGCAGAAGGCGACTGCCGCTGTGGTGGAAGAGATTAAGAACATGAGCCAGGCTGTGTCCACCAAAAACCACATTGCCCGGGTTGCCGCGATTTCCGCAGCCGACGACGAAGTGGGCGAGATGATTGCCGACGCCATGGAGAAGGTCTCTAAGGATGGCGTGATTACCGTAGAAGAATCCCGGTCCATGGACACCGAGCTGGAAATGGCCGAAGGGATGCAGTTCGACAAGGGCTATCTGTCCGCCTATATGTGCACCGATATGGAAAAGATGGTCGCCGTTCTGGACGACCCCTATATCCTGCTGACCGATAAGAAGATTAGTAACATTCAGGAAATTCTGCCCATTCTGGAGCAGATTGCTCAGGTAGGCGGCCGCCTGTTGATTGTGGCCGAGGATGTCGAGGGTGAAGCTCTGGCTACCCTGGTTCTGAACAAGCTGCGGGGTGTCCTGACCTGCGTTGCCGTCAAGAGCCCCGGCTATGGCGATCGCCGGAAGCAGATGATGGGCGACCTGGCCGTTGTGACCGGCGGCGAGCTCATCACCGAAGAGCTGGGTATGGAATTCAAAGACGTGACTCTGAATATGCTGGGCCGGGCTCGTTCCGTCCGGGTCGAAAGAGAGAACACCATTATCGCCGGTGGCTATGGTACCCGGGAGGCCATTGAGGCCCGGATCAATCAGATTCGTACCACCATCGAGGCTTCCAAGTCCGACTACGATCGGGAGAAGCTGCAGGAGCGGCTGGCCCGGTTGGCCGGTGGCATTGCCGTCATCAAGGTAGGCGCTGCGACCGAAACCGAGATGAAGGAAAAGAAAATGCGGATGGAGGACGCTTTGGCCGCGACCAAGGCTGCGACCGAAGAAGGCATTATTGCCGGCGGCGGTACCGCTTATATCCATGCGATTAGCAAAGTACGTCCCCTAGTGGAAGCCATGCAGGGCGATGAAAAGACCGGCGGCATGATTGTGCTGAAGGCTCTGGAAGCCCCCATGCGCCAGATTGCCCACAACGCCGGTTTGGAGGGCGCTGTGATTGTAAACAAGGTCATGGAGATGGCCGACGGGATTGGCTACGATGCTCTGAAGGAAGAGTATGTTGACATGATTCAGGCCGGTATCGTAGACCCCGCTAAGGTAACCCGGAGCGCCTTGCAGAACGCTACCTCCGTAGCCTCTACCTTCCTGACCACCGAAGCCGTTGTGGCCGAGCTGCCTGCTCCCGAACCTCCGATGCCCGCTGGCGGCATGGGTGGCATGGGCGGCATGGGCGGCATGATGTAAGCGGCCAAGGCAACCGATTCCAACAATAAACCGGGCCGGTATGGGAAACCATACCGGCCTTTTGGCGTGAAAAAGACGAAGAAGCCGGAGGGAAACGCCCGGCTTTTTGGCTCTTGTTACAATTTCCCCCACAGAAAACGAGCGTTTTTTTCCGGGAGAACGGCTTGTCAAACCTCCCGGCCCATGTTAAGATTATATGATAAACCAGACTGTGTAACTGGAAGGAAACAAACCGGATTTTATAACGAAAAGGAGAGCGGCTATGTACAAACTGGTAAAAGAGGGCTTGACCTTTGACGACGTTCTGCTGATTCCTGCGGCCAGCAGCGTGCTGCCGAAAGAAATCGACCTGACGACCCATTTGACGAAAAAGGTAGTTTTAAACGCCCCCATTATGAGTGCGGGGATGGATACGGTGACCGAGGCCCGGATGGCCATTGCCATGGCCCGGCAAGGGGGCATTGGCATTATCCACAAAAATATGTCCATTGCCCGGCAAGCGGAGGAAGTGGATAAGGTTAAGCGTAGCGAGAATGGCGTTATTATCGACCCCTTTTATCTGAGCCCGGAGCATTATGTGTACGAGGCCGACGCCCTGATGAGCAAGTTCCGGATTTCCGGCGTACCCATTACCGTAGATGGTAAGCTGGTGGGCATTATCACCAACCGGGACATCCGGTTTGAAACCAACCACAACAAGAAAATCAAAGAAGTTATGACCAGCGAAAATTTGGTGACGGCCCCCGAGGGGACAACGCTGGAGGAAGCCAAGCAGATTTTGACCAAGCACAAAATCGAAAAGCTTCCGATTGTGGACGAAAACTATATGTTAAAGGGCCTGATTACCATTAAGGACATTGAAAAGGCCATCCAGTATCCGAACTCGGCCAAGGATGAGATTGGCCGTTTGCTGGTAGGCGCCGCCGTTGGCGCTACGCAGGATGTTATGGACCGGCTGGCAGCCCTTATCGAGGCCCAGGTGGACGTGGTGGTTATCGACACCGCCCACGGGCATTCCAAGGGGGTTATCGATACCGTAAAACGGATTAAGGAGGCCTATCCCGACTTGCAGCTGATTGCGGGGAATGTGGCGACCGGCGAAGCCACGCAGGCTCTGATTGAGGCCGGCGCCGACGCCGTCAAGGTGGGTATCGGGCCCGGCTCCATTTGCACCACCCGGGTGGTTTCCGGTATTGGTGTGCCCCAGATTACCGCTATTTTTGACTGTGCCGAGGCAGCCAAGCCCTATGGCGTTCCGGTGATTGCGGATGGCGGCATCAAATATTCCGGCGATGTGGTCAAGGCCATTGCCGCCGGGGCCAGCGTGTGCATGATGGGCAGCTATTTTGCGGGCTGCGAGGAAAGCCCCGGCCAGACCGAGCTGTATCAGGGCCGGAAATACAAGGTATATCGGGGCATGGGCTCTTTGGGCGCCATGGAGCAGGGGAGCAAGGACCGTTACTTCCAGGAGGACGCCAAAAAGCTGGTACCCGAAGGCGTGGAGGGCCGGATTGCCTTTAAGGGCTCGGTGGAGGACGCCGTGTTCCAGCTGATGGGCGGTTTGCGTTCCGGCATGGGCTATTGCGGCACCCCCAACATTCCCGCTTTGCAAACCGACGGCCGGTTTGTGCGGATTACCAGCGCCGGTCTGCGGGAAAGCCACCCCCACGACATCCAAATCACGAAAGAGGCGCCCAACTACAGCGTGGAATACTAAGATAACGGCATAACGGAGGATAACATGGAAAAGGAAATGGTGATTGTTCTGGACTTTGGCGGCCAGTATAACCAGCTGATCGCCCGTCGGGTGCGGGAACATCATGTGTATTGCGAGATTATGCCCTGGAATAAGCCGTTGGAGGAGATTAAGGCCAAAAACCCCAAGGGGATTATCTTTACCGGCGGCCCCAACAGTGTGTATGACGAAAAATCGCCCAAGTGCGACCCGGCCCTGTTTGAGCTGGGGATTCCGGTTTTGGGCATTTGCTACGGGTGCCAGCTGATGGCCTATACGCTGGGCGGCCAGGTGGGCAACGCCGGAGAACGCAGCGAGTACGGCAAGGCCGAGGTGACGTTCCAGACGGATAGCAAGCTTTTGAAAGGGATTTCGGAGCGAGAGGTCTGCTGGATGAGCCACACCGACTATGTGACGGGCCTGCCGGAGGGCTTCCGGGTGATTGGAACGACCCCCACTTGTCCGGCGGCGGCCATCGAGTGTCCCGAAAAGGGGTTTTACGGCGTGCAGTTCCACCCCGAGGTGAACCATACCCCCCGGGGCTCCCAAATGATTTATAACTTCTTGTATGAGGTTTGCGGTTGCTCCGGCGATTGGACCATGGGCAACTATATTGAAGAACAAATTCAAAAAATCCGGGAAACGGTGGGCGACGGCAAGGCCCTGTGCGCCCTGTCCGGTGGCGTGGATTCCAGCGTAGTAGCGGCTTTGGTTTCCAAAGCCATTGGCCAGCAGTTGACCTGCGTGTTTGTGGATCACGGCCTGATGCGGAAAAACGAGGGCGACGAGGTGGAGGCGGCCTTTGATGGCTATTTCGATTCGCACTTTGTCCGGGTCAATGCCGAAGAACGTTTTTTGAATAAACTAAAAGGCGTGACCGATCCCGAGGAAAAGCGGAAGCGCATTGGCGAGGAGTTTATCCGGGTATTCGAGGATGAAGCCAAAAAGATTGGCAAGGTGGACTTTTTGGTGCAGGGCACCATTTATCCCGATGTGATTGAAAGCGGGCTGGGAGATTCGGCGGTGATTAAGAGCCACCATAACGTAGGCGGACTGCCTTCTGTGGTGGATTTCCGGGAGCTGATCGAGCCCCTGCGCCTGCTGTTTAAGGATGAGGTGCGCCAGATGGGTCTGGAGCTGGGTCTGCCCGATACCCTGGTGTGGCGGCAGCCTTTCCCCGGCCCCGGCCTGGGAATCCGGGTGCTGGGTGAGGTGACGAAGCCCCGGCTGGATATTTTGCGGGAGGCCGACGCTATTTTCCGGGAGGAAGTGGCCAAGGCCGGGATTGAGCGGAGCATCAACCAGTATTTTGCCGTGCTGACCGACCTGCGCTCTGTGGGCGTTATGGGTGACGGCCGGACCTACGATTATACCGTGGCCCTGCGAGGCGTGACCACCACGGACTTTATGACGGCGGATTGGGCCCGGATTCCTTATGAGGTGCTGGATGCGGCGTCCACCCGTATCGTGAATGAGGTGCCCCATGTAAATCGGGTGTGCTACGATATTACCAGTAAGCCCCCGGCGACGATTGAGTTTGAATAAACAAAAATGTTTAGTAAACCCAGCGTTTATGCGGGTTTGCGGCACTTTTAAAAGTCTTTTGATAACAAATTGATAACAGTTGCATGAGAGCCATTATTCTTGTAACCCGGTGGTTTTCGGGTTAGAGAATGATTGACAGGTGGTTGTGCAACAAATAAATCCATATTATAAACGAAGCCCTTAGCTGTGGGTAAAAACTCATGGCTAAGGGCTTTTTGTCGTATTTATTTATCTGGTTTGAGTTTGTCTTGGAACATTTCGACCAGAGCGTCGCTAAGTGCCTGTGATGGGACTTTTGCCCATG
>CAKTER010000006.1 GCA_934552695.1 uncultured Eubacteriales bacterium | reverse complement strand
CCACGGTGCCGCCGGGGGTGGACAAGGGCTGGTTTTATTTTTTTGTGACCCTGCTAAATCAAATGTACTGGGTGGCCGGGGCCACCTTGGGCGGGCTGCTGGGCCCCTTTATCCCCTTGAATACTACCGGGCTGGACTTTGTGATGACCGCCATGTTTGTGGTCATCTTTTTGGAGCAGTGGCGGAAGGAGCCCAAAAAGCGGAACTGCCTGTTGGGGCTGGGGGTTACGCTGGTGTGCCGGCTGGTTTTTGGGCCGGACAGCTTCCTCATCCCGGCTATGCTGTGCCTGCTGCTGGCCCTGACCCTGCTGCGGCGGCAGGGGGAAGGAGGCGAGGCACAGTGACGGTACAACAACAGGCCCTGACCATCGCCATGGTGGTGCTGGGCACCATGCTGACCCGGTTTTTGCCCTTTCTGGTGTTCCCCGCCGGGAAGCCCACCCCCCGCTACATCCGGTATTTGGGCAAGGCCCTCCCCGGGGCCGTGTTTGGGATGCTGGTAATCTATTGCCTGCGGAACGTCAGCCTGTTTACCGGCTCCCATGGCCTGCCCGAAGCCATTGCCATTGGCGTGGTGGTGGCCCTGCACCTGTGGCAGCGGAAAATGCTGCTGTCCATTGCCGGGGGCACGGTGTGCTATATGCTGCTGGTGCAGCTGGTGTTTTAACAAATTCCGCAAGCAAAAGAAAAGACCCTCTTCCTCGGGCTGTGCCGACGGAGAGGGTTTTCGCATTTTGGTGGATAAGTTGGTGGATAAGTAAAGAATCCGGGGGTAAAACGGTGGATAATGCAAGCGGAGGGCGTGGAAAAGCGCTTTCGTTTGGTGGAAAAGCCCCCTTATTCCGGTTGTTCCCACACCAGGCCGCTGCTGGGGGTTACGGTACCGTCTGCGGCCACAAACAGGGCTTCGACCCCGTCCAGCGTTTCAATCAACGCCAGCCCCGCCTCCGGACCCAGCAAAAAGCACACCGTAGAGAGGGCGTCGGCATCGGTAGCGGCGTTGGGCCGTACCGTCCGGTCGCACACAATGGTGACGGCGGTTAGCCCGGTTTCGGCGGGATACCCGGTGGCCGGGTCCAAAATGTGGTGATAGGTCACGCCGTTTTCCTCAAAATAGCGCTCGTAGGTGCCGGAGGTGACCACGGCGGCGTTTGTGGCGGGAATAACGGCGCTAAACTCGCCGGAGGCCCCAAAGGGCTTTTGTACGGCGACCCGGAAGGGCTCCCCGTCGGGACGGCTGCCGACCGTCACGATGTTGCCGCCCAAATCCACAATGGCGCTGGTTACGCCGTTTTCCGCCAGCTGGTCGGCACACAGCCCGGCAATGTAGCCCTTGGCAATGGCCCCCAGGTCCAGGGCGGCCTGCGGGTTTGCAAGGGTCACGGTGGCGGTATCCCCGGTGGCGGGCAGGTCGATGGTCACGCCCGCCTGGCCCACGGCGGAAAGCGCAGCCGCCAGCTCCTCCGGGGCGGGGACCTTGGGCTCTCCGGCAAAGTCCCACAGGGCCGAGACCGGGCAAATGGTTACGTCGAACCGCCCGCCGGAAAGGGCGCCAAAGTCCAAGGCGGTTTGCAGCAGCTCCGCCGTTTCCCGGCTGACCTCCACGGGCTGGCCCCCGGCGGTGTTGATGCGGGAAACCTCGCTTTGGGGGATGGTGCGGGAGAGCTTTTGCTCCTTTTCCCGGCACAGGGCAAAGGCTTGGTCAATCAGGGCTTCCGGGTCGTCCCCGCCCTGATAAATGGTAATGGTGCCAATGGTATTCAACACAAAATCGGTGCCGCTGACGGGCTCGCTTTGTTTGGCGCAGCCGGTAAACAGCGAAAGTCCCAGCAGGGCGGCAAGCCCCGGGACAAAAAAACGGTTTTTCATAGCTACCTCGCAAAGTTATGGAGCGACCAGCCGCTGCAGCCGGGGCAGACAGGCCGCCGCTACGATTCCCAGTAGGGCCCCGGCCGCAACGCCAAAGGCCATGAGCAAGGGCAAATAGCCCAAAATGGATAGGTTTTGGATGATAAGCCCGGCCACCAGCAGCTGGCCCAGGTTGTGGCACACGCCTCCCAGCACGCTGACCCCCACCACCCCCAGCCGGGGCAGGCGATAGGTGAGGCACATCACCGTCCAGCTAAGCAGGGCCCCGGCCAGACTGAACCAAAAGGCCGAAAACCCGGAAAAGAGCAGGGCCGACAGCGTAACCCGCAGCACGGTGAGCCCTCCGGCAGTCCGGGGCCCCAGCAGATACAGGGCCAGCAAAATCACCAGGTTGGGCAGCCCCAGCTTGGCCCCCGGCACCGGCAGCGGCAGCGCCACCGAGGCCTCCACGTACCCCAGCAGCAGGGCCAGAGCGGTAAAAATTCCATAAAATGCGACCCGTTTGGCCGGGGAAAGACGGGTCGGGATTGGCTTGTCCATACAAACTCCTTATGTAACTTTATTGCGACACGGCGTCAATATCGGTACCCTCGCCGTCTACCACCTCTACCACCAGCCGGTGAGGCAGGCAAACCAGGGTTTCCCCATCCCGGGAAATCCTCCCCGACCGCACACAGACCTGATCGGGGCAGTCGGCCCAATCCACCCGTACCGTACCGTTTTCTACGACAATGCGGTTGCCGCCGTCGGGGGTAACAAACTCCGCCGGTTGGGCCAGAGGCAGCCGGGCCAGCTCTTCGCCGTTTTGCAGCACCAGCGCCGTGCCCCCGGCTTTCCCCGGGGCCAGCAGCCCGGAGGCATACAAAATCCCGGCGGCGGCCAAACAGATGAGGATGATGAAAAAGTCCCATTTTTTCATTGGTATAGCTCCTAAAAACAGGGGGATCGAAGAAGCGGGCCGGGGGCCGGAGAGGGATCCGGATGGGGACGCCGCCGCCCAAACGGGCGCCCCGCAAGAGACAAGGGCTTATGGGGCGAAGGTGAGCCCCGGCATATCCCCGGCGTAGCAGGCGGCTACGTCCTCCACCAGCCATCCGGATAAAAACCCCCGCTCCCGCAGGGTCAGGCGCAGGGTGTCCTGGGGGCGCAAGGCGGCTACCACCTCGGCGTTTAGATACAGGCGGACGTAGTCCGACCGGGTTGCGGGGCCTTCCTCCCGCCACAGGCGGCGCAGCACCACCGAGTCCCGGCCAAACACATCGGCCACCTGGTATAGCCCCCGTTCGGCTATGCGGCGGCTTTTCCGGTTCCGCTCCCGTTGCCGGGCATAGGCCCCCAGGTCAATCAGCAGAGGCTCCCGCCGCAGCACCGGGCTTTCAATCAGCCGCAACAGGGCGGCCTTGGCCCGCAGGGGCCGGGAAAACTCGTCCCACAGCCCAATCGGCAGGCTACCCATGGCCGCCAAGGGGCCGGGGACGCCGCAGGCTGTACAAAACCGGCCAAACCGCTCCAAAACCGGGTACAGGGCATCGATGGCGGCTTCGTCGGCCCGGCACAGGGAGCGGGGTAAATATTCGGTTAAAAAACAGCGCAGCAGCCCCGGGCTTAGAGCCGGGTCCGCTCCGTCCCTTAAAACACCGGCGGGCCGGGAATGCCAAAACCGGCGGAACACCGCAAAGGCCGTGCGTTCGTCCCCCAAAAGCCGGGGGTTTTGAAAAAACTGCTCCAATAGCTCGTCCAAAACACTCACCTCGGGACATACTATGCCCCAAAGTCAGGCGGCAGACCCCAGCAAATTTCGGGTTTATTCGCCGGGCTTTTTCGGCGGGCCGGAATGCCGCAAAAACCCTTGCCGGGCCTGTACCAGCATAATCAAAAACCCGGTGAGAAAGCCGCCCAAATGGGCGAACTGGTCCACCCCGCCAATGATGGCCCCGGACAGGAAGAACCCAAGGGCAAACACCAAAAAGGTAAGGCTGTCGAAGCCCGAGAGCTTTTTTTTGCTGACCAGCGTAAAGGCCAAAAGCCCGCCCATCACGCCGAAAATGGCGCCCGAGGCTCCGGCGGAAAGCCCTCGGGTAAACAGGGCGCTAAACAGGCTACCTACCACGCCGCTGGTGAGGTACAGGGCCAAAAACTGCCCCCGGCTCAGGACGTCCTCCAGCAGCGAGCCAAAGATGTATAGGGCCAGACTGTTGCAGGCCAAATGCCCCGGCGAAAGATGGAAAAAGACCGAGGTCAGGAGCCGGAAGTACTGGTGGCCGTTGAAAATGGCTTGGGGCTGGTTGCCAAAGGCCCGGATAAATGTGGTCACATCCCCGGCCCCCAGCTCCACCAAATAGAACATGGCGTTGACCATAATGAGGAAAATGGTCATCCGGTGATCCCGGGGGCGATACCAGGCCGGGGAAAGCACCTTCCGCTCCAGAGGCGGCGGGGCCGGGCCAAAGGCGGCGGTGCAAAGCTCCCGCAGGTCCCCCAGCTTTTCGGGCTGGCCCTTTCCGGGGCTGAGCCGGTTTTCCAGGCCATCGGCCATCCACCAAATCTGGGACACCGTTTGGTCGGTCAGCACCGGCTGCTTGTCCACAAAGGCCCGCTGGGCCGGGGTGGGGCCCTCCGTATATACTAAATTCAGGGCCAGCAGGTGGGTGGCGGCGGCCTTTTCCAGCTGGAACCGGGGCAGCAGCTGGTTTTGCCGCTGGGCCAGCGCCTCCAAATTGGTATGGGCGGCGTCGCATAGGGTCACCACATATAAAATGGGCGGCCGGGGCAGCGCCCACATATTGTATTGCACCGGAATGTAGTCCCGGTCCAGCAGCCGGGCCTCCAAACTGGCGGCATAATCGTTAAACATGGATGGCCTCCTTTTCCCTTTAGTATAATACACCCGGGGAAAAAGCGCAATAAGAGCCCGGAAAAGCCCCGGGCTAAAGCACGGCCTGCATCAGATAGAGGGCAAAAAACCCCGGCAGCCCCAAGGCGCCTACGACCCCGGCGGTGAGCAGGTTGACCCCCACGGCGGCGCCAAACACGGCCTTTACGACGGCAATGGCCGCACTGCCCAGCAGCGCACGCCGCACAAAGCCGCCGAACCCACCGGCGGGCCCGGCCAGCAGCGCCAGCAGCACCAGCCCCAATACCAAAGCGCCGATGCCCAATAACAAGGTTTCCCGGCTCATTCCGTTGCCTCCTCTCGGGGCGGGATATACGCCCGTTCTATGGAATACAGGGACGAAAGCACCAGCCAGCTTTGGGGAAAAGGCCGCATCAGGTTCCAAAACGCCTGCCCCGGCAGCCCGTGTTGGGCCAGTAGCCGGGCCTTGGCTTCCACGCTGCGGGCGTCCTCGAACCAGACCTCCCGCACCTGGCCCTCGCTGTTGGTGTAAAAAAAGTAGGGGGCCTGGACGGTTTCGTTGTAGCGGATGCTGGCCCCCATTCGGCGGGCAAGGTCCACCGCTTCCACGTTGCCGATGCTGGTGGCCCGGGACTCCCCCCGGACGTAGGGGAGCCCAAAGTCGTAGCCGTAGTTGGGCATCCCCAGCAGCAGTTTTTCGGCGGGGATTTCGGTAAGGGCATAGTCCAGCACTGCCTGCACCTGAGGCAGGGGGGACACCGCCATAGCCGGGCCGTAGGTATACCCCCATTCGTAGGCCATCAGCAGGCAAAAATCCGCCGCCGCCCCCAAGCCCCGGTAGTCCGCCCCCTCGTACAAAAGCCCCGGCTGATCGGCGGCCGTTTTGGGCGGCAGGGCCACGGTGACAAAATAGCCCCGGGGCGATAGCGCCTCCCGCAAATAAGCAATAAAGTCCACATAGGCCTGCCGGGTGTTGGCGGGCAAAAACTCAAAGTCCACGTCCAAGCCCACATAGCCCTTTTGCGCCATAACGGCAAGCAGCTGTGCGGTTAGGCCGGGCCACAGGCCGGGGTTGTGTAAAAGCCCTTGCCCCAGCTCGCTGGAAAACACGCCTTCGGGGCCCAGGGTGGACAGGTGCAGCACCGGGGCCACGCCATAGGAGCGGGCCAGCGCCACGACGTCGTCATCCGGGGGGACGATGAGCGCCCCGGACGGGGTGAACCCGTAGGTGAATACGGTCAAATAGGTTAGGTAAGGCAGGGCTTGCTGTAAAACCTTGCTGTCTACATTGGGATACACATAGCCGTTGGTGGAAATGCTGCCCCCTTCCGGGGCCGGGTATTCCAGCACCAGGGTTTGCCCCGGGAAGAGGTTGTTGGTCTTTAGCAAAAGGGGGTTGTTTTGCAGCAGCGTTACAATGGGCACCCCGGTGCTTTGGGCAATGCCGAACAGGCTGTCTCCCGGAGCTACGGTTTGGGTACGGACGGGGAAGCGCAGCACCAGCGTTTGCCCTACCACCAGCGGCTGGGCCGGGTCGAGGCTGTTATCGGCGGCAATCCGCTCCGGGCTTAGGCCGTAGGCCGCCCCAATGCCGGTGAGGGTGTCCCCCGGCTCTACCACATAAATCAGCATACCATCACCTCCGTACAGCCTATGCCGGGGACGGGGGTTTCATACGGGGAGAGAAAAAGAAAAAGCCCTGTCCGAGGACAGGGCCGGGATGATGGGTTTTGGCCTCCCTTCGAGGAAGGGAGGTCTGGCAGACGAAGTATGCCAACTCAGCAAAGCTGAGCCGGAGGGATTGAAAGGCAATCCCTCAGTCAACCCTTCGGGTTGCCAGCTCCCTTTACACAAGGGAGCCAAAGGGCAAAGGGCAAGGGTCAAAGTGCCCCCCGCACCAAGCCTCCCTTCGAGGAAGGGAGGTGGCTCGGCGTAAGCCGAGACGGAGGGATTGAAAGGCAATCCCCCCGACAGCCAAAAGGCTGTCACCCCCCTTTACACAAGGGGGGCGAAGGGCAAGGGTCAAGGGCTAAAATGACCCCCGCACCAAGCCTCCCTTCGAGGAAGGGAGGTGGCTGAGCAAGAAGCGAAGCCGGAGGGATTGAAAGGCAATCCCTCCGACAGCCAAAGGGCTGTCACCCCCCTTTGCACAAGGGGGGTGACAGCCCTTTGCACAAGGGGGGCAAGGGGCGAAGAGCAAGGGCTAAAATGACCCCCGCACCAGGTCGGCGTAAGTAGAGACGGAGGGATTGAAAGGCTTATCCGGTGTTTTACCGCCGTCCGGCTCCACCGCCCCGGGAGCTGCCGCCGCCGAAGCTGCCGCCACCAAAGCCGCCGCCTCGGGAACCGCCCCCGCCAAAGCTGCCGCCGCCGAACCCGCCGCCGAAGCTGCTGGGCCGGGAAGCAGAGCGCCCGGCGCCGCCCCCCCGGGAAGCGCCGCCGCCAAAGCTGCTGCCGCCGAATCCACCGGAGGGCGGCCGGTTATTGGGCCGGGGCTGCCGGGGCGGAGGCCCACCTACCGGGCCGCCAAACCCGCCGGGACGGGGCCCGCCCATGGGCCGCCGGTAACCGCCGCCCATAGGCGGCGGGGGCGGCATCCGGTGGGTGTGCCAGCCGAACAGGAAGGGCCGGTACACATAGCCCCCGGGCAAAAAGCCCCGGCGCATCCGCCAGCGATACCGGTTGTACCGGAAGCTGTCCAAAATCACCAGCAAAATAATCAACAGGATGATGAGGGTAATAGCCGTGCCAATGCCCGAGCCGGAGGAATACTCGGGGTCGTTGCCGTAGTCCGGCCGGGGGCCGTCCTCCCGGGGCTGTGCGGCAATCCCCGCCGAGGCGGCGCTGTTGGCCGGGGCCTCGGCGCTGGCAGTGGCTCCGTTTAAATCATAATAATCGGCAAACCAGTCGTAAAAAGCCGTAAAAACCTTTTGCACCCCGGCGTCGTAGTCCCCGGTGGCAAAGTCGGGCTCCAAATACTCGTAGAGATAATCCCCCAGCGTGTCGCTGGTCAGGGCCGATTCAATCCCGCTGCCCTGCATGGCCCAGTAATTGTCCTCGCCAATGGCCAACAGCAGCAGCAGGCCGTTATCGGCGTCCTTATCGCCAATGCCCCACTGATTAAAGATGTCGTAGGCATAGCTTTCGATGTCCTGGCCGTCCAAAAAGTCCACGGTGACCACCACAATCTGAGCGCCGGTGGCGGCGGCCAAGGTTTGGTTTTTTTCCAGAATGGTCTGCTCCGTGCTCTCCGACAGCACGTTGGCGTTATCCAGCACATACACGTCCGCCGGCGGGTCGGGGATGGCGGCGGGGACGCAAACGGCCCCCAGCAGGGAAAACACCAGGACCAGCAGCCCCAGCCGGGGCCATTTTTTGGTTTTCATACAAGCTCCTTTCCCGGGCTACGGCCCGTTGGAATGGGAATCAAAACAACGGCAGGGCGTCGATGCGAAACAGCGCCGCCCATACCCGGCCGGGGAAGGCCCCCCGCACGTTTTGGTTAAACGCAGCGGCCCGGGTGTTGTACTCGTTGTGGCGCAGGGTGTAGCCCAGGGACTCAAAATTGGTTTGCAGCCCCGCCACATAGGTTAAATCGGTCTCGCTGAGGGCTTCGCCTTGCAGAGCCAGCACCGTTTGGGTCAGGGCCGTGGCCATCGCCGTGTTGGCTGCGGCCATTTTTGTCATATCGGTTTTTTCCAAAGCCGTTTGGGCGCTTTCCGTGGCGGCTGCCAGCCCGGTCAGGGCCGGGTCGTCGTCGGCCAGATACCGCCCGGCCACCACCTGCAAATTGGCGCACTGGGCAATGCGCCCGGCGTAGTCGGCCTGTGCGCTCTGGTCGTGGTCTCCGGCGGTAAAAAACAGCCTTTGGGCCTTCCGGGCCTCCTTTTTCACCGAGCGAGCCCCGCCGCCCAGCAGGCACACGGCAATAACCACGATCATCAGCGCCCGGGAAGCCCCTATGTTTTTACTCAGCTTCATGGCTTACCCCCTCAGCTCCGTCAGCTTCTGCTTCAGCTCGCTTTCAATGCGGGTCAGCTCCTGCTCGGCCTCCCGGCGCTTTTGGGCGCCTTCGGTCTGGATGTGCATAACCTCGTCCAGGGTGGAGATGAGCTGCTCGTTGGTATGTTTTAGAGTATCCAGCGACACAATGCTCCGTTCGGCCTCCTTGGCGGTCTGGATGGTGCCCATTTTCAGCTTGTCGGCGTTGGAGCGCAGCAGCTGCTCCGTCATGTCGGTCACCGCCGTTTGCGCCGCCGTAGCCTGCCGGCTGTGCTCCAAGCCCAGGGCCAGCACCATTTGGCTTTTCCACAGGGGGATGGTGTTTACCAGGGAGGTCTGGATCTTTTCCACCATCAGGGCGTCGTTGTTTTGCAGCAGCCGGGTCTGGGGGCCCATCTGAATGGAAATCATCCGGGTCAGCTCCAAATCGTGGAGCTTTTTGTCAAACCGGCTGCACAGGCTTACCATGTCGTTGTAGGCCTGCGCATCCTCTGGGGCCCCGGTTTGCTCGGCCTTGGCCTTTAACGCCGGCAGCTCCTCGGCCTCCAGCTGGGCCAGCTTCTTTTTCCCGGCCAAAATATACATGGTCAGTTCCTTGTAATAGGTCAGGTTTAGCTCGTACATCTCGTCCAGCATGGCCACGTCCTTCATCAGGGTGACCTGATGCTGCTGGAGCATATCGGCAATCCGGTCTACGTTGGTTTCGGCCTTGCTGTATTTAATCCGCAAATCCTCCAGGGAGTCCTTGCCTTTTTTAAAGACCCCGAACAGCCCCTTCTTTTCCTCGGGACTGCCGTCCACTGCCTTTAATTCCTTTACCAGCCCGGTAAGGGCGTTGCCCACGTCCCCCAAATCCTTGGTGCGGACGGAGTTTAAGGCGTTTTCGGAAAAGGCGGCCACCTTTTTTTGGGCGGCGGCCCCGTATTGCAGCACCTGATTGGCGTTGGTCACGTCGATTTTTTTAGCAAACTCTTCCACGGTGCGCTTTTCGTCGTCGGAAAGCATTTCCTCCATGGCGGCCATGGGGTCCACCGCAGCGGCGGCAGCCTGTGAGGGCGCTTGCGGAGCCGCCGGCGCCGGGGCAGCGGCGGCAGCGCCTTCGTTTTCGGGGTCGAGGGTCAGATTTAATTCGCTCATTTTTGTATCATCCTTTCCGGGTGGTGGGATTACAGCTTCAGTTCAATATCCGGGCCGGGCTTGGGGGCGGCGGCAGCAGCGCCGTCGGTCAGGCCTTCCCGGGCCATCATGTTTTCCAAAACGGTAATATCGGTGGAAATATCCAAAGCCTCGGCCCCAAACAGGGCGTCCAGCTGGTGGGTAAAGGCGGAAACAATGGTTTGCAGCATCCCCTCCACCTTTTTCTTGGTGGCGGAAATGTTCTGCCCGTTTACACCGGCGGCGTCCATTTGGGCGTAGGCCCGCAACAGCTTGAGGGTGGTAGGCAGGTAATAGCTCATAAAGGGCTTAATTTGCCCCAGCTTTTCGGGCTTGCGGAGCACTTCGGCGGTAATCTTGCCCGTTAGCTCCCGGATGGTGCGGATGCTTTGGCTTACGCCTTCGTCGGCAATGGCCTCGTCCAGCTGCTGCATTTCCCGCAGGGCGGCGTCTTTTTGTGCGATAAGGGCGTCCAGCTGGGGATTCCCGGTGGTTTGGGGCTTTTCCGGCTCCTGAATCAGCACCGTTTGGTCGGGGAAGAGAATCCGGGCCAGCTTGTATACGACAAAGGTCAGCACAAGGGCCAGTACCAGATGGATGACCTTATAGAGGGGGAAGAGCAGTGCCCACAGCACCCAAAAACCCATGACTACGTAATAGGGGGCGGTGGACCGGCGTTTGATCTCTCGCACAAAAACAACTCCTTTCGTTGCCCTGATTCTACTATCATATACGCAAAATTGCAATAAAGGGTTGAGGGAGAGGGGACAAAAAAGAACGCAAAAAAGGGAAGCCCCGGGGCTTCCCTTTTGGCATCCATCCGTCGATGGTTCCGCTTACTTTACGTCCTTGCTTTCCCGCAGGGCGGCAATCTGCTCGGGGGTATAGCCCACCGCAGCCAAAATTTCGTCGGTGTTTTCACCTACGCCGCCTACGTTTTGGGTACCTAACCGGCCCAGCTCGGGGAAGGTAATGGGGGCGGCGGGCATCCGGGTCTTATTTCCGCTCTTAAATTCTACCTCGTCCAGATAGTTGTTGGCCAAGGCCTGGGGATCGGTAGCCACCTCCCGGTAATGCCGCAGCTTTTCGTAGACCAGGTCGTTCTGACGGCAGATTTCGCACCACTCGTCGGCGGTCTTGGTCAAAAAGGCCTCGTTCATCCGGGTTACCACCTCGGCAATGTAGTCGGTCTCCCGCAGGCTTATCAAAGAAGCGGCCCGCTCGTCGGCAAACACCTCGGAAAGGCCCAGCAGCTCGGCAATGCGGCCCCGGTTCTTCTCGTAGTTGCCAATGGCGGCCAAAAAGATCCATTCGCCGTCCTGGCAGCGATACGGGGAGAAGAAGGGGTTGCCGGGACGCAGGGGGTCTTCGGGGTACTTTTTCCCATAGGGCTCCTGGGAGGCAATCACGCCGGTGCTGTTGTACCACAGGGACGAGGACATCAGCGAGGAATGGGCGTAGGTGCCCTTGCCGGTGGCCCGCTGGTTGATCAGGGCCATCAAGATTCCGTTCAAAATTAAAGAGCCGCAGGCCAAATCCCCAAAGGCGGTGGAGGAGCGGATGGGGAAGTCCCCCTCGGTGACCCAGTCGGCCATGGCGCCGGAACGGGCCCAAAAAGCAGCCACGTCAAACCCGGGCCGGGGCGCATCGGGGCCAACCGGGCCAAAGCCGCTAAAGTGATAGTATACCAGCTTGGGGAACTTGTCCTTCAGGCTTTCATAATCCAGCCCTACCTTTTGCAGGGACTTCATCCGGACGTTGGTCACAAACACATCGGCCTCGGCCAGCAGCTTAAACAGGGCCTCCCGGCCGGCTTCGGTCTGGGTGTTCAGAGAGATGAACTTTTTACCGGAGTTTTGAACGGCAAACAACGGAGCGTTATAATCGCCAATGGTGACCTGCTGGCTCACACAGTCTACGCGCCAGGAATCGCCGTTGGGGGGCTCGACCTTAATGACTTCGGCGCCGTATTCGGCCAGCATCCGGGCGGCGCTGGGGACGGCCACATAGGTGCCCAATTCTACGACCTTGACGCCGCTTAAGGGCAGGGACTTGTTTTCGCTCATAGCAATACCTCCAAAAATAATAAAAAGGGACGGGAATATCCGCAATATGCGGGAAAAAGGCCAAGGGCCCTTTTAGGCAAACATTAAAAATAAAAAGCGGTTACACCAACCGGGCGGAAAGCCCCCGGATGGCCTCCTCGGCTTCGGCCTCCATGCGCTCCAAAAGCGCAGCACAGGTGGGAATGTCGTCGATAAGGCCAATGGCCGGGCCCACGGCAAACATGGCGCCCTCAACGTCCCCGGCGGCATAGGCTGCCCGGCTCTTTGTCCCGGCAATCACGGTCATCAGCTCCGCCAGGGTAGCCCCTTGGGCTTCCATCTCCAGGCACCTCCGGGCGGTGGCGTTATCGGCTACCCGAATCATGTTGCGGATGGACTTTTGGGCCAGCACCGTGTCCTTTTCGTTGGCGTTTAATACCCAGTCTTTAAAGGGCTGTGTCAGCGGGCATTCCCGGGTGGCTAAAAAGCGGGTGCCCATCACCACGCCTTCGCCCCCCAGGGCCAAGGCGGCGGCCAGGCCGGAGCCGTCCGCAATCCCCCCGGCAACCAGCACGGGAATCTCTACCAGCCGGGCGGTTTTCCGGGCCAGCACCATGGTGCCGACCTCCTGCATCCCCGGGTGCCCGGCCACCTCCAGGCCGGCGATGGTCACCAGGTCCACACCGATGCGCTGGGCGGTCACGGCGTGCTTGGGGTCGGGGACCTTGTGGATATGCTTCATCCCATAGGAGTGGATGAGGGGGACAAAGGGTTCCGGGCTTTGCCCGGCGCTTTCGATAACGGCCACGCCCTCTTCCCCGGCGATTTCCAAGTACCGGCCAATGCGCTCCAGCGGAATAATCTCGGGAAAAATGGAAACGTTTACGGCAAAAGGCCGCTCCCCACACAGGGCCTTGGTGCGGCGGATGGCGTCCCGCAGGTCGTCGTAGGCGGGGAAATTGGCGGCATTCAAACAGCCCAGCCCCCCGGCGTTGGATACGGCGGCAGCCATTTCGGGAATGCCAAAATGCTGCATTCCGCCTTGCATAATCGGGTAACGAATGCCCAAAAGCTCGGTCAGTTGGATGAACGCAGTTCACACTTAGCACGCTAATTATAACAGGCTTTTAGGTTCTTGGCAATGGGGAATTGTAATTTTTTTGAAAAGGGATATAATAAAAGGATACAGTCCCCACCCCGGCTTCGAGGAGGGGGGAGAGGGGAAAGGGCGGCAGGCCCACCTGCCGGCGGAACGGTAAAGGAGAAGCGGTTATGTCCAAGGATTTGTTGTTTTTGTGCAATCCCAAAGCCGGGAAGTCCCACATCCACGGCGAGGTGTTGGAGCTGGCCAACCGGCTGACCCAGCTGGGCTACCGGGTGATTTTGCGGCCCACCCAGCGGGGCGGGGACGCCGAGGCGACTCTGGCCCGGGAGGGGATGAATTATGCGCTGGTGGCCGTTTCCGGCGGGGACGGCACCCTCAACGAGGCCATTAACGGGCTTATGGCCCTGTCCCCGGATCAGCGGCCGCCGGTGCTTTACTTCCCGGCGGGCAGCACCAACGACTTTGCCACCACCTTGGGCATCCCCCGGGAGCCGTTGCAGGCGGTGAAGGCGGCGGCGGGCAAGCCCTTTGCCTGCGATATGGGCCGGATGAATCACCGCTATTTTACCTATGTGGCGGCCTTTGGCGCTTTTACCGACGTAGCCTATTCCACGCCGCAAAAAAACAAAAACGCCTTGGGGCACATGGCCTATGTGCTGGAGGGCCTAAAGCGGGTGCCGGATTTGCGGGCCTTTTCGGTAACGGTCACGGCGGGGGACAAAACCATCCGCGACCGGTTTGTGTATGGCATGGTGTCCAACACCCGGTCGGTGGGCGGGCTTAGCCTGCCCCTGCCCCGGATTGAGCTGAACGACGGGCTGCTGGAGGTGGTGCTCATCCGCAGTCCCAAAACGCTGCTGGAGCAGCAAATGCTGATTACCAAGGTGGCTACCGGGGACTACACCGGCCCCCTGTTCGAGATTTTTAAGGCTCCCCAGGTCATCTTTTCCTCGCCGGAGGCGCTGGACTGGACTCTGGACGGGGAATTTGGCGGCTCCCACACCATCGCCCAAGTGGGGGTATGCCCCCGGGCCGTGCAATTTTTGCTGCGAGAGGCTCCCTAAGGGAGAAACTTCTTGACAGGGCCTTTTGCCTGTGCTATACTCAATCTGTTCTTTATGGAGGTATAGCTCAGCTGGTTAGAGCGCTTGCTTGACATGCAAGAGGTCGCTGGTTCAAGTCCAGCTATCTTCATCGGCTAACGCTGGGTTGCAAAACCCGGCGTTTTTGTTTTAAAAGAGTGTCTGAGTTTCTATTTGACGAGCGGGAACAAGGCTTTCCTCCTTGTTTCTTTATTCGGAACGGAGGTGCGGGATGGTGCTGGAAAATAAACTGGGCTTAACGGATGCGGCGGCGCTGGCCCGGGAAGAGGAGCGAATCAGCAAGAAAAAAGCGGTACAGCTGTTTGAAAGCGGCCGGCTGGACGCCTTGCCGGTAGGTACCTTTGGTGCGCTGGCGGCCATCCACCGTTGCCTGTTCGAGGATATTTACGAGTTTGCCGGAAAGCTGCGGACGGTCAATCTGGCCAAGGGGAGCTTCCGCTTTGCGCCGCTGATGTATTTGGAGGCAGCCCTCCAAAACATTGAAAAAATGCCGCAGGAAACCTTCGATCAGATTGTAGAAAAATATGTGGAAATGAACATTGCCCATCCCTTTCGGGAGGGGAATGGCCGCAGCACCCGGATTTGGCTGGACTGTATGCTGAAAAGCGGACTGGGGCAGGTGGTGGACTGGAGCCGGGTGGATAAGGAGGACTACCTGCTGGCCATGGAGCGTAGTCCCATTAAGGATGTGGAGATTAAGGTGCTGCTGAAGGCGGCGCTGACCGACGACGTGACCAGCCGGGAAATCTTTATGAAAGGCATTGACCACAGCTACTATTACGAGGGGTATACGACCTTTAAAACGGAAGAATTGTAAAGGAACGATGAAATAGACGGGGGTGGCCCCCTAAATCAAAAAGACTCTGCCTGGGCAGAGTCTTTTTTGTGTGTCATTTGTGTGTCAGTCGTTCGGGGCTTACAGCACTTCCAGCCCGGCGGCCTTTAAGGCCTCTATCACCGGCGCCAGGTTGTTGGTATTCACCCGCAGCACCATATCGCTATACCCGTTTTGGCCCCGGAACACGCTGGCGTGGGAAATATTGACGCCCTGGGCGCCAATCACGCCGGTGACCTTGGAAAGCATCCCCGGAGCATCCTCGGCCCGGACGGTCAGCCGGCTGCCGGGGTCTTTAAAGCCGACGATTTCGATAAAGGCGTCGAAAATATCGGTTTCGGTAATAATCCCTACCATTTTCCCGTTTTCGGTCACCGGCAGGCACTGGACCTTGTGGTTCCGCATCAGCACAGCGGCCTCCTCAATCAGCGCCCCGGCCTCCACCGTAATGGGATTCGGGGTCATGGCGTCCCGTACCGTGGCCTTGGCCAGCAGGTAGTTCATTTCAAACACGCTCAGCGAGGTGGCCTGAGACGGGGCAAACTGCTGGATGTTTAGCTGGGAAACCAGGCCCACCAGCTTGCCGTTTTCCAGCACCGGCAGCTGCTTGATGTTGTTGTTTTTCATCAGGGCCGAAGCGTCCAGAATGGACAGGTCGGGGGTGGCGGTCACGGGCTTGGCGGTCATTTTGGCGCGAACATACATAACAATCCCTCCTTGGGCGGTGGCGCTGCGCTTCAGCGTCGATAAAGTCACCCTAAAAATACCATAAAACCGGCCGGGAAGCAAGAGCCCGGGGACAATTCCCCGGGGAAAATCCGGGGGAGAGGCCGGAGCGGCCATTGGTAAAATTGCCGGAAACAAAAAATAGCAGAAATTCCGAAAATCCGGGGCGAAAACCGGTAGAAACGGCGGTTTTTTGGTCAGTTTTTTGGGGCCGGGTGTGGTATACTTAACCAGAAAGAATTTGTAGGATAAGCAACGAAAGGGAGGAATCCCCATGAGAACCATCGAAGCCCAGCAGATTACCGAAGCGGTGAAAAACGGGTTTATCGAAGCCGCCTACCGGCTGCCCGCCGACGTAGAGGCCGCCCTGCGGTCCGGGGCGGTCGCCGAGGAAAGCCCGGTGGGCCAGGCGGTTTTGCAGCAGCTGTTGCAAAATGCCGCCATTGCCCGGGAGGGGGCGTACCCCCTGTGCCAGGACACCGGCATGGCCGTGGTCTTTGCCGAGGTAGGCCAGGAGATATATGTCCGGGGCTCGCTGGAGGAGGCCATTCAGGCCGGGGTGCGGCAGGCTTATGGGGAGGGCTATTTGCGAAAATCCGTGGTGGCCGACCCGTTTTTGCGGCAAAACACCGGGGATAACGGCCCGGCCATTATCCATTACCAAATCGTCCCCGGGGACGGGCTGACCCTGCGGCTGCTGCCCAAGGGCTTTGGCAGCGAGAACATGAGCCGGGTGTTTATGCTCAAGCCGGCGGCAGGCATCGAAGGCGCCAAGGACGCCGTGATTCAGGCCATTTCCGAAGCCGGGCCCAACCCCTGTCCCCCCATGGTGGTGGGCGTGGGCTGCGGCGGCGATTTTGAGCTGTGTGCGTTGCTGGCCAAAAAAGCCCTGCTGCGGCCCTTGGGCCAAAAAAGCCCCCTGCCCCACATTGCGGCCATGGAGGAGGAGCTTTTGCAGCGGGCCAACGCCTTGGGCATCGGCCCGGCGGGGCTGGGCGGCCGGATTTCGGTGCTGGGACTGGCGGTAGAAACCTATCCCACCCACATTGCCGGGCTGCCGGTGGCGGTGAACATTTGCTGCCATGCCGCCCGTCATGCGGTGGTGTCCTTGTAAATGTGCATAAACCCGCACTTTGTTAGTTTTACATAAAAACAGGAGGGAACCGTATGAAACTGACCGTGCCTTTTGACGAAACGACGGCTCGTTCCCTGCGGGCCGGGGATGTGCTGGAGCTTAGCGGCACCATCTATACCGCCCGGGACGCCGCCCACGCCCGTCTGTTGGCAGACTACGAAAAAACCGGAGCCTTCCCTTTCCCCATGGAAAACGCCGTTATCTACTACGCCGGGCCTTCCCCCGCCCGGCCGGGGCGGCCTATGGGTTCGGTGGGGCCCACCACCAGCTATCGGATGGACGGGTTCACCCCCCGGCTGATTGCCCTGGGCCAGCGGGCCGGGATTGGCAAGGGCCTGCGGAGCCCGGAGGTAAAGGCCGCCATGAAGGAGTACGGGGCCGTGTACCTGGGGGCCACCGGCGGGGCCGGGGCCCTGCTGGCCCAGCGGGTCAAGGCGGCGGAGCTGGTGGCCTACCCCGATTTGGGGGCCGAGGCGGTGTACCGGCTTACGGTGGAGGACTTCCCCGTGATTGTCGTCATCGACGCCTTGGGGAATGACCTGTACGAAACCGGCCGGACGGCCTACGCCCGATGAAGGCCCGGTGGGGCCGGGGGCTTTTGGCGGCCCTGTGCCTGCTGGCCCTGTGGGGCGGGACAGCCTGCGCCCGGCAGGAGGCGGAACCGGCCTTTTCCGAAACCGAGGAGGGGGAGCTGCCGGAGGAGGAGCCCTTGCCGGAGCCGGAACCGGAACCGGTCATTGCCACCGCCCGCTTAACGGTGGTGGGGGATATTATGTGCCACGACTACCAATATAACGAGGCCTACGACCCCCAAACCGGGACCTACGACTTTTCCCATTGCTTTGCGGACATGCAGCCCTATTTTGACCAGGCCGACCTGGTGGTGGGGAATTTGGAAACCGTGTTTGCCGGGCCGGAGGTTGGCCCCCGGGATTTTCCGCTGTTTAACGCCCCCGACGAGTTTTTGGACGCCGTTAAAAACGCCGGGTTCGATTTGCTGACCACCGCCAATAACCATTGCTTGGATCAAGGGGAAAAGGGCGTGCTGCGGACGCTGGATCGACTGGACGAGCTGGGGATTGCCCATGTGGGCACCTATCGGAATTTGGAGGAAAAGGCCGCCAACAAAATTCAAATGTTGGATGTAAACGGGGTAAAGCTGGCGGTGCTGGCCTATACCTATGGCTTTAACGGCAACTACGTCCCCTCCTACGACGAGGTGAGCCTGCTGGACGAGGCCACGGTAAAGGCCGATTTGGCCGCCGCCCGGGAGGCCGGGCCCGACTTTGTGGTGGTGCTGGCTCACCTGGGTAACGAGTACGAGACCGAGCCCCGGCAGACCTTTGTGGACTGGGTGCAGCTGATGTGCGACGCCGGCGCCGACCTGGTGCTGTGCAGCCACCCCCATGTGCTCCAGCGGATGGAGTTTACCACCGCTGCCGACGGCCGCCGGTGCTTTGTGATGTATTCCCTGGGGAATTTTATTTCGGCCCAAACCACCCCGCCCCGGAACGCCAGCATTCTGCTGGATTTGACCTTAACGGTGGAGGATGGGGCGCCCCGGGTGTCGGAGGTATCGTTTGTGCCTATCTGGACCCAGTTCCGGCTGCCCAGCGGGCGGGATCATTTTGTGGTGCGGTCGGTGTACCAAATGCTGAGCCTGACCCCGGAGCAGCAGGCGGAGCTGCTGCGGCCCAAGGACGTGGCCCGGCTGAAGGACATCCACACCGAAACCACCAGCCTGCTTTTGGGGAAAACCGTCCCGCTGGAGGACATCAAAGACCAATATTGGTATTACCGGGAGGCCGGGGAAGCGGATGCGGCCCTCTCTTCGGAATAAGACCCAACGAACGACCCTTTGCGAGGGACAAACCGGCGGCCGGGGGCTGCCGAAAATACACAGCTGCGGCTGTTAGGGATAGGAGTCCTACACGTGGAACTGGGAACAAAACAACGGTACGGCGTTGTGTATGGCATTGCGGCATTTTTCCTTATTCTCGGGCTTTTGGCCAGCCGGTTCGATATGGCGGCGTTGGCCCGGGGGCTTTGGCTCATCTTCCGCAGTAGCGGGATTTTGATTACCGACTACATCGCCTTGGCGGGGACAGGCCCCACCTTTGTAAATGCCGGGCTGGTCATCCTGGTTACCGGGGCGCTGATGGACCACTACGGCTTAAAGCTGGACGGCGTGGGGATTATGACCGTGGGCTTTATGGCCGGGTTTTCCATGTTTGGCAAAAACTTGGTAAACATGTGGTTTATGCTCTTTGGTACCCGCATGTATTGCCACATAAAGCGCACCGGGATGAAGGAGCATTTGACCCTGTCCCTCATGTCCACGGCCTTGGGGCCCATTGTAAGCAACCTGTTGTTTTATCAGGGCGTTTTTTCGGTGCAGGGGCTGATTGCCTCCTTTGCGGTGGGGACGGTCATCGGCTTGGTGGCCCCCTCCCTGTCCACCCACACCGCCGGGGTGCTGAACGACCTTAGCCTGTATAACGGCGGCTTTGCCCTGGGGCTTTTGGCCATGGTCATTTGCCCGGTGCTAAAGGCCTACGGCTGGGAGTTCCAGGGCCAGGATTTATGGGCCACCGGCTACAACAAGCCCTTTGGGATTGGCCTGCTGGTGATTTGCGGGCTGTTTGTGCTGGCCGGGTTTGTGGTGGATAAGGACCACGCCTGGACGAATTATAAAAATATTCTGAAGCGCCCGGGCAAGCCCAAGGACGATTTTACCCGGCTGGACGGGTTGGGCGCCGCCCTCGTCAACATCGGCATCAACGGAGCGCTGGCCACCCTCGTGGTGGTGTTTGTCATGCGGGGCGACCTGAACGGGGCCACCATGGGCGGCATTATCTCCATTATGGGCTGTTCCGCCCGGGGCAAGCACGCCAAAAACATTTTGCCGGTAATGGCCGGGATTGTGCTGGCGGCCCATACCAATATTTACCCCTCCCACCACCATGGCCTCCAGCTGGCCCTGCTGTTTGGGACGTCGCTGGCCCCCATTGCCGGGACCTACGGCTGGCCGGTGGGGGTGCTGGCCGGGTTTATCCATGCCTCGGTGGTGTTGTTTGCCGGGGCCGGGTATTCCGGGGTCAATCTGTATAACAACGGGTTTTGCGCCGGGCTGGTGGCCGTGGTTATGTGGCCCATGCTGCGGGCGCTGCTCAAGCCCAACACCTATTCCCAGCCTTCGGAAAGCGTTATCGAAGAGGCCCGGCAAAAGGAAATGGCCCGGCTGGGGCAGCCGGCGAAGCAATAAGAGGCCGTTGCCGAATAAAAGACCAAAAAAAGAACCGCTGTCCGGGATTGCCGGGATGGCGGTTTTGGCATACAGGGGAAACGGGCGGGCGTTTGGCGGCCGGGTTGGGCCACAAAACGCCCCTTGGGCGCCTTTTCTCGGGGGAGAGGGGCATTCTCATTCCGGGCCGGAGGAAATGGGCTCGGAGGCGGCCCCGGGCTTTAAGGGCAGGGGCTGGCCCTCTTTTTCAAAATAGGCCGAGCCGTCCAGCTCCAAATAGAGGTCGATGAGATGCAGCAGCTGCCGCCGGCGCCGGGGCGACAAATAGTGGAATTTTTCGGTCAGCCGGTCGGCGTCCCGTTCGGCCTCGTCCCGGGGCGGCGTAATGCCCAGCAGGTAATCGGTGGATGTGCCGAACAACTGGGCAATGCGGATGAGGTCGGCAAACCCCGGCTGGGTGCGCCCGGTCTCGTAGCTGGAAATGGTGCCGGGGACAAAGTCCAGCCGGTCGCTCAGCTCATGCTGGGTCAGCCCGGCCTGCCGCCGCAGCTGGCGCAAACGAATTTTAAAATCCATGGCAATCCCTCCCTGCTTTCATAATACATGAAACAAAACTTTTTGCAAGGGAGTCGATGAATTTGACGCAAAAAAACCTTGACAAGGTTTTTTTTCTGTGATAAAGTCGGTTTCATAAACGCAACGAAGAGGAAGAGTAGGCGCAACAAGCTTTGCAGAGAGCTGCCGGGAGGTGCGAGGCAGTAGGCGGATGCGTTGAACTGGCCTCGGAGCGGCCCCCCGAAGATGGTGAGTAGGCGGGGACGGGCGCCGCCCGTTACAGGGGTAGGGTATCGGAGGGTTCCCGTACCCGGCGAGGAGCGCAGATGAAGCTGCGAATTAGAGTGGTACCGCGAAGGATAGCCTTCGTCTCTAAGTGGAGACGGGGGCTTTGTTTTTTATCGGGCTTTCCCCCAGCTCCGGCGTAAAGAATTCCATGGGGCGGCCTGCCGCCCGGGCGAAAGGAGAAAAAACATGAAAAACTTTGAAAAGTACGTCCCCTATCCTACCATGAACCGGCCCCACCGCCGTTGGCCCGACCAAACCATTACCCATGCGCCGGAATGGTGCAGCGTAGACCTGCGGGACGGGAACCAGGCCCTGGAGATTCCCATGGACCTGAACCAGAAGCTGGACTTTTTTAAGTACCTGACCGAAATCGGGTTTAAAACCATCGAGATCGGGTTCCCCGCCGCTTCGCCGACGGACTACGAAATTACCCGTACCCTGATTGAGCAAAACCTCATCCCCGATGACGTGACCATTCAGGTGCTGACCCAGTCCCGGGACGAGATTATCCAGGAGACCTTCCGGGCGCTACGGGGCGCCAAAAAAGCGGTGGTGCATTTGTACAACTCCACCTCTACCCTCCAGCGGGAGGTGGTGTTCCGGTTTGGCAAGCAGGAGTGCATCGATTTGGCTGTGTATGGGGCCAAAAAGCTGAAGGAGCTGGCCGCCCAGTACCCGGAGACCGAGTTTGTGTTTGAATACTCCCCCGAAAGCTTTACCGGGACGGAGCCGGAGTTTGCGGCGGAAATTTGCAATGCCGTCATCGACGTGTGGCAGCCCACCCCCGACCACAAGGCCATCATCAACCTGCCCTCCACGGTGGAAATGTCCATGCCAAACGTGTTTGCCGACCAAATCGAGTATATGTGTGAAAACCTCCACAACCGGGAAAGCCTGTCCATCAGCGTCCACGCCCACAACGACCGGGGCTGTGCCGTGGCGGCTTCGGAGCTGGCCCTTTTGGCCGGGGCCGACCGGATTGAGGGCACCCTGTTCGGCAACGGCGAACGGACGGGCAACGCCGATATTTTAAATCTGGCCCTCAATATGTTCTCGCAGGGGGTAGACCCCCAGCTGGACTTTTCCGAAATCAACCGGGCCATTGCCATTTACGAGCGCAGCACCGGGATGCAGGTACACCCCCGGCACCCCTACGCCGGCAACCTGGTCTACACCGCCTTTTCCGGCTCCCATCAGGACGCCATCCGCAAGGGCATGGAGGCCTATCACAACCGGGGCGACGGTCTGTGGGCGGTGCCCTACCTGCCCATCGACCCCATGGACGTGGGCCGCAGCTACGACCCCATCATCCGCATCAACTCCCAGTCGGGCAAGGGCGGCGTGGCCTTTGTGCTGGAGCAGAACTACGGGCTGTTTATCCCCAAGGCCTTCCAGCAGGCCCTGGGCAACCATGTGACCCGCCTTTCCGACGAAAAGCATGCCGAGCTGTCGTCGAAAACCATTTACGATTTGTTTATGCGGGAATACACCGACCTGCGGCAGCCCATTGCCTTAAACTCGTATCAGGAGACCACCTTGGGCGAGGACAAGGTGGCCATTGAGGCCCAGGTGACCTACAAGGGCCAGGAATACGGCATTGCCGGGGAGGGCAACGGTGTGCTGGCGGCCTTCTCCCATGCGCTGGAGCAGCTCACCGGACTGACCTTCGAGGTGGTGGACTACCGGCAGCACTCCCTGACCTACGGCACCAAGGCCCGGGCAATTTCCTACATTCAGCTTGTCCGGGACGATGGGCAGGTAGCCTTTGGCGCCGGGACCTCCCGGAACGTGACCAAGTCCTCCCTGCGGGCGCTGGTCACGGCCCTCAACCGGATGCTGACGGCTTCTCCCGACGGAAAATAAAACCTGCCGCCGGGGCTTGACGGCCCGCTTCCCGCAAGGTATAACATAGAAAGAAAACGAATGATTTTCCGGAAAAACCGGATTTTATGCAAGGAGGCGTTTGTTATGGGAATGACCATGACCCAAAAAATTTTGGCGGCCCACGCCGGGCTTCCCAGTGTTGTCCCCGGCCAGCTCATCCAGGCCAAGCTGGATTGCGTGCTGGGCAACGACATCACCACGGCGGTTGCCATCCCCGAATTCCAAAAGACCGGGGCCAAGGAAGTGTTCGACAAAAACAAGGTGGTAATCGTGCTGGATCACTTTACCCCCAACAAGGACATTAAGGCGGCGGAGCAATGTAAGGCCTGCCGGGGCTTTGCCAACGACAAGGAGATTGTGAACTTTTTCGACGTAGGCCAAATGGGGATTGAGCACGCCCTGCTCCCCGAAAAAGGGCTGGTGGTCCCCGGGGATTGCGTCATTGGCGCCGACAGCCACACCTGCACCTACGGGGCCTTGGGTGCCTTTTCCACCGGCATCGGCTCCACCGATATGGCCGTGGGCATGGCTACCGGCGAGTGCTGGTTTAAGGTGCCCGAGGCCATGCGCTTCCATTTGGTAGGCAGCCTGCCTCCGTTTGTAAGCGGCAAGGATTTGATTTTACATATCATTGGGATGATTGGCGTGGACGGGGCCCTGTACCGCTCCATGGAGTTTACCGGCCCCGGGGTGGAGTCCCTGACCATGGACGACCGGTTCACCATTTGCAACATGGCCATCGAGGCCGGGGCCAAAAACGGCATTTTCCCGGCGGACGCAGCCGCTCAGGCCTATGCCAAAGAGCACAGCAGCCGGCCCTTTACCGTGTATGAGGCCGACCCCGATGCGGAATATATGGCGGAATACACCATCGACCTGTCCCAGCTACAGCCCACGGTGGCCTTCCCCCATTTGCCCGAAAACACCAAAACCTTTGACCAAATCGAAGGCGAAGTTAAAATCGACCAGGTCGTGATTGGCTCCTGCACCAACGGCCGCTTACAGGATATGCAGATTGCCGCCGAAATTTTGGACGGCAAGCAGGTGGCAAAGGGCGTGCGGTGCATCATCATCCCCGCCACCCAGCAAATCTATCTGGATTGCATCGAAAAGGGCTATGCCAAAATTTTTATCGAAGCCGGGGCGGTGTTCTCTACCCCCACCTGCGGCCCCTGCTTGGGCGGGCACATGGGCATTTTGGCCGCCGGGGAACGGGCGGTGTCTACCACCAACCGGAACTTTGTGGGCCGGATGGGCCATGTAACTTCGGAAGTGTATTTGGCCAGCCCGGCGGTGGCGGCGGCTTCGGCCCTGACCGGGGTGCTGACCGACCCCAGAAAAGGAGGGAACTGCTGATGGAAGCAAAAGGCAGAGTTTTTAAATACGGGGACAACGTAGATACCGACGTGATTATCCCCGCCCGGTATTTGAACGTCAGCAGCGGCGACGAGCTGGCAAAATATGCCATGATTGACATTGACCCGGAATTTGTGAATAAAATGCACAAGGGCGACCTGATCGTAGCCGGGAAAAACTTCGGCTGCGGCTCCAGTCGGGAGCACGCCCCTCTGGCCTTAAAGTGCGCCGGGGTGTCCTGCGTGATTGCCCCCACCTTTGCCCGGATTTTTTATCGCAACGCCATCAACATCGGGATGCCCATTTTGGAGTGCCCGGCGGCGGCCGAGGCCATTGCCGACGGCGATACGGTAAGCGTGGAC